>CANGAY010000128.1 GCA_947451735.1 Actinomycetota bacterium | reverse complement strand
TCGGCGGTGAGCGACTCGATCATCCAGCCGCCGGCCATGGGGTCGACGCTGTCGGTGATGCCGGTCTCCTCGGCGATCACCTGCTGGGTGCGAAGCGCCAGCTTGGCCGAGTGCTCGGTGGGCAGGGCCAGCGCCTCGTCGAAGCCGTTGGCGTGGATGCTCTGCGCGCCGCCGAACGCCGCCGACAGCACCTGCAGCGCCACCCGCACGATGTTGTTCTCGGGCTGCTGCGCGGTGAGGGTGCTGCCGCCGGTCTGCGAGTGGAAGCGCAGCGCCATGGATCGCTCGTCCTTCGCGCCGAAGCGCTCCTTCATGATGCGCGCCCACAGGCGGCGGGCGGCGCGGAACTTGGCGATCTCCTCCAGGAAGTTGGAGTGCGCGTTGAAGAAGAACGACAGGCGCGGCGCGAAGCGGTCGACGTCGAGGCCCGCATTGACGGCGGCCTGCACGTAGGCGATGCCGTCGGCCAGCGTGAATGCCACCTCCTGCACGGCCGTCGATCCGGCCTCGCGGATGTGGTAACCGCTGATGGAGATGGTGTTGAACCGCGGCATCTCCGCCGCGCAGTAGGCGAAGGTGTCGGTGGTCAGGCGCATGCTGGCGTGCGGCGGGAAGATGTAGTTGCCGCGCGCCACGTACTCCTTGAGGATGTCGTTCTGGATGGTGCCGCGCAGCTGGTCGGCGGCCACGCCCTGGCTCTCGCCCACCAGGCGGTAGAGCAGCAGCAGCACGGCGGCCGGCGCGTTGATGGTCATGCTGGTCGAGACGTCGCTCAGCGGGATGCCGTCGAACACCCGTGACATGTCGTCCACCGAGTCGATGGCCACGCCCACGCGACCCACCTCGCCAAGCGCGCGCGGGTCGTCGGAGTCCATGCCCAGCTGGGTGGGCAGGTCGAAGGCCATCGACAGGCCGGGCGCGCCGTTTGCCAGCAGGTACCGGAACCGCTCGTTGGTCTCTTCCGCAGTGGCGAAACCCGCGTACTGGCGCGTGGTCCACGGCCGCTCGCGGTACATGGTCTCGTAGGGCCCGCGGGTGAACGGGTAGGCACCCGGCTCCCCGAGGCGCTCATCGAGCACCAGTGCGTCAACGTCCGTCTGGTGGTAGACGGGCTTGATCTCAATGCCTGAGTCGGTGCTCCTGGCGGCGCCCGATGTGCTGCTCACGCGTTCTCCCCGTGATGGTGACCGGCGGGGCAACGTACCAAACCCCCCTTTCCGGATCACCTATCCTCCCGCGCGTGAGTGACGATCAGGAACGCATCCTCAACCCGGGCACCGGCCCGGGAATCGGGGTCATCGAGCGCACGGACCAGTCCACCGACGTGGACGAGCAACTGTGGACCGACGACTCCGATCAGGACTTCGACGGCTGGTACTGCATCTCCACCGACCCGTGGCCCTGCCCGGCCGAGGGCTGCGGTTTCGTGGCCAACCACATCACCGCGGCGCACCTGGTGATCTGCTGGCCCGAGATGGACGACCCCAACCTGCTCACCCACGCGCAGATCGCGAAGGAAGTGGGCCGCAACCCGCGGGTCATCGAGTACCAGACCTCGATGGGCCCGGCGTGCTCGTACTACCAGTGGATCGCCGCCGGTCGGCCCGTGCACGGCATCCGCGGCGGCGGCACCGAAGCGAAGTAGCGCCCTAGAGGAGTCTGCGGGCCTTCAGGTCCTTCACCACGGCCCCCGAGAGCGTGGCGCCGATGAGGGGCACCTTGCGCAGGAACGGGTCGTCGCTGCCGGCGGCGCCGACCTCGACCAGCACGCGGGCATCGGCCTTGGTGCGGTAGTAGCCGTAGTAGTGCGTCTCGCGGGCGTTGCCGTTGACGGGGATCACGCCGAGGAACTGCGCGGAGGCCCCGTTGGCTGAGGTGTGGATGCCCTTCAGCGCCGTGCTGAGCGTGCCCGCAAGGGTGGCCGACCTGGCCGCCACGGCGGCGCTCACCTTGGTCGCCGGGGTGCGGTGGGTGCCACTGTCGCCGTACGGGGTCTGGCTCGCCGTTCCGGTTCCCTCGCCGTGGTAGTAGTTCTCGCCGCCGCCCACCACCGCGCGACCAACCGATGCGGCACCCCCGGCCTCGTCGAAATGGATGCTGATGAACGTGGCACCGGCCGCGCCCATGGGCATCACCTTGCTCACCAGGGGGCGGGCATCCACGCCTGCCGCCTTCAGGCGGGTGACCATGTCGTCGCGCACCTTCGTGTTGAACGCGGCCTCGCTGCCGAACGGGCCCCCACCGGCGCCGGTCTGCGCCGAGTAGCCGGGCTCACCCGGTGATGCGTGGCCCGCCTGCACCCACACCACGGGGGCGGCGGCCGATGCCAGGGCGGGTGCGGCCAGCGCGGCCACGGCGAGTGCAGGTGCGAGGAGTCGTCTCATGATGCGCGCCAGCATCGCACCGGCCCCGGACCACCCGGGCGCCGCCGGTTCCCCCGGGCCTACTTGCGCTTGCCCGACCGCTTCTTGCGCGGGACCACGTCGAGGGCCAGTGACTTCACCCGGTCGAGGATGAGGATGCCGTCGAGGTGGTCCATCTCGTGCAGCACCACGCGGGCCTCGAAGCCGTCGGTGGTCATCACGTGCGACCCGCCGTGGATGTCCTGATAGCGCACCACGATGTCGGTGGGGCGCTCCACGTTGGCGGTGATCTCGGGCAGGCTGAGGCACCCCTCGCGGCCGATCTCGTTGCCCGATCTGCGCAGCAGCACGGGGTTCACCATCAGCGTGGGGCCATGCGGCGACGGCACCTTCGGGTTGTCGGTGCAGTCGATGAAGCACACCCGCCAGCGCTCGCCCACCTGCGGGGCGGCGATGCCCGTGGTGCGGGGGAACGAGCGGGCGGTGTCCTCCAGATCGGCGGCCAGCCGTGCCAGCGCCGGCCCGAATGCGCGCACGGGCATGCACGCCTGCTTGAGGCGCCGGTCGGGGTAGACGACGACGTCGCGGATCACGGTGACGGGCGGGCTAGAGGAGCCCGTCGTCCTCGGGTTGCACCGAGATGTCGAGGCCGCGCAGGGCGTCGCACCGTAGGCAGTTCTCGAGCGATCCCCACGTCATGTCGGCGGGCAGTTGCACTTCGATGCCCAGCACGTAGATGGGCGGGTTGCCCACCAGGCGCGAACTCAGGTCGACCACGTTGACGCCGTGGTCGGCCAGCGCCTGCGCCGCGCCGTGGACGATTCCGGGCCGGTCGGCGCCGTACACGGTGATGACGCCCTGCTCGCCGGTGGCGGTGAAGTGGGTGCCCGTGCAGGCGCGCACTCCGGCCGACAGCCCCAGATCGTCGAGGGTGGGGGCGAGGGCCCCCTCGATGTCGGTGGTGGTGGTGCCATCCGGCACACCCACGGCGAGCACCATCGCGAACGACCCGGCGAGGATGCTCGCGCGGCAGTTCTCCACGTTGCCGCCCAGGTCGAGCAGCGCGCCGGTGACGGCGGCCACGATGCCCGGGCGGTCCTCGCCCACCACGCTCACGGTGAAATCGGTCATAGGTGAACGATACGACGTCGCGTGCCCCGGGGGACGCCGCCGCCGTATGCTTGCGGCGTGCCAGGCCGAGGAGTGATGAATCCCGCGTTGATGGTCACGTCCGCGCGGATCGTGCTGATCCCGGCCGTGATGGCGCTCGTGCTCGTGGACGATCCGAAGGGCCGCTACTGGGCCTTCGGGCTGTACGTGCTGGTGGCGGCCACCGATTCGCTGGATGGCTGGCTTGCCCGATCGCGTGGCGAGGTCACCGTGGCCGGGGCGTTCCTCGACCCCCTCGCCGACAAACTGCTGGTCACCGGCGCGTTGCTGTGT
>CANGAY010000127.1 GCA_947451735.1 Actinomycetota bacterium | reverse complement strand
GGCATCGGCCGCATACGTGCAGGAGCACTCAGCATCGCCGAAGGTGCCCTCGAACGCCGCCGCGGAGACGCAGCAGCGAATCGAGAACCTGCTGGCACGCGAGGACGGACCCCGTCAGGGCGAGATCCGCGACGAGCTGGCCGCCGTGATGCAGGAGAAGGTGGGCGTGTACCGCTCGGGCCCCGTGCTCGAGGAGGCCAAGCGCAAGGTCACCGAGCTGAAGGAGCGCTTCCAGGGCGTGGTCGTCGGCGACAAGGGCAAGACCTTCAACACCGACCTCATCCACACCATCGAGACGGGCTACCTGCTCGATCTGGCCGACTGCATGGTGACCGGCGCAATCGCCCGCACCGAGAGCCGTGGCGCGCACTCGCGCACCGACTTCACGGAGCGCGACGACGAGAACTGGATGAAGCACACGCTCTCGTACCTCGACGACGGCGACATCCGCCTCGACTACTCCGAGGTGACCATGACCAAGTACGAGCCCCAGGTGAGGACCTACTGATGCCTGCGACCACGTTTCGCATCTTCCGGTACCAGCCGGACTCCAGTGAGCCGGAGCCCTTCCACCAGGACTTCGATCTGGAGCACGAGGAGAAGCTCACGCTCCTGGATGCCATCCTGCGCATCCAGAACGAGCAGGACGGCACCGTGGCCGTGCGGTATTCATGCCGCAGCGCCATCTGTGGTTCGTGCGCCTGCAAGGCCAACGGCAAGACGGTGCTCGCCTGCATGACGCAGGTGGAGCAGGTCAAGGCCGAGAGCGGCGAGGAGATCGTCCGCGTCGACCCGATCGGCAACTTCACGCCGATCAAGGACCTCGTGGTCGACATGACGCCGTTCTGGGAGAAGTTCAAGGCCGTCAAGCCATTCCTCATCCCCGACGGTCCGGCGCCCGAGAAGGAGCGCCTGGTGCCGAAGGCCGCCATGGAGAAGATCGCCAACGAGAGCAAGTGCATCCTGTGTGCCGCCTGCTACTCCGAGTGCAACTCCCTGGCCGCCGACCCCGAGTTCGTGGGGCCGGCCGCCTTCGCATGGGGCTACCGCTTCGCCGCCGACGAGCGCGACGGCCAGCGCAAGAACCGCGCCAAGCTGTACTCGGGCGAGCACGGCGTGTGGGACTGCACCCGCTGCATGTTCTGCAACGAGCGCTGCCCCAAGGGCGTGGACCCGCGTGACGCCATCGAGAAGCTCGGCAGCATCGCCTTCCAGGAGAAGGTCACCCACGACAAGGGTGCCCGTCACGCCAAGGCGTTCCTCATCTCGCTGCGAAGCGGCGGCAAGCTGAACGAGATCCTCATCGCGCCGTACACCGACCCCATCGGCGCACCGTTCAACGCGCCGCTGGCGCTCCGCATGGCCCAGAAGGGCAAGCTGCCGAAGTCGCCCCTCACCCACAAGGTGAAGGACCGCGACCAGGTGAAGAAGCTCATCAAGAACGTCAAGGAGACGATCTAGTGCCGCGTCAGTTCGCGTACTACCCCGGCTGCGTGGCCGAGTTCAGCTCGAAGGAGCTCAACGCCACCACCAAGGCCCTGGCACCGCTCCTCGACATCGAGCTGCTGCCCATGCCCGCCGCCACCTGCTGTGGCGCCGGCGACGTGGCCGAGGCCAAGCCCAACCTGTACCTCACGCTCAACGTGCGGATCCTCTCCGAGGCCGAGTCGATGGGCGTGGACATCCTCACCATCTGCAACGTGTGCACGCTCAACCTGCGTCGCGCCAACAAGCTGGTGAAGGACGACCCTCGCGTGCTCGAGGCCGTCAACGAGGAGCTCATCAAGGCCGGCGCCCGTCCGTACCAGGGTACCGTCGAGGTGACGCACCTCCTGTGGTTCCTCGCCACCGAGGAGGGCCTGTCGCTGCTCGAGGCGCGCGGCCCCAAGGGCCTCAACGGACTCAAGGTGGCCCCGTACTACGGCTGCCAGCTGCTGCGTCCGTCGTCCGTCATGGGCTTTGAGGACCCGGACCGCCCGCAGTCGCTCGAGCGCCTCATCACCGCCCTCGGCGGCGAGGTCGCCGACTACGACAGCAAGACCCGCTGCTGCGGCTTCCCCATCATCCTCGCCCGCGAGGAGGTGGCACTGAAGGAGTCGCACGTGGCACTTGCCGGTGCCCGTGACGCCGGTGCGCAGGTGATGGTCACCCCGTGCCCGCTGTGCCACCTGGCAATGGACGCCTACCAGCGCAAGACCGAGCAGCTGATGGGCGAGGAGTACGCCATGCCGGTGCTGCACCTGCCACAGCTCATCGGTCTGGCCCTTGGCCTTCCCACGAAGACCATGGAGTTCAAGCGCCACCTGGTGCCGGTGGATGAGGTGCTTTCCAGCGTCGGCGCGTAGCGCCCGCACCAACCGCGAAGTGCCGAAACGGCCCGGGCCCCGCCCGGGCCGTTTCCGTTTTGCGAGCCGCTACGGTTTGGCCGTGCGCCCCGTTCCGCTCACCCGCGCGTCAGTGCGCGACCTGCCCGCCTGCTGCACCGACTGCGTGTTCTGGCAGACGCTGCGCGGCGACGCCGACTGGAAGCGCCGCGCCGCGTGGGCCGACCGCACCGAGCGCGACTTCGGCCCGTGGGGCCGCGTGCTGGCCGATGGCGACGACGTGCGGGGCATCATGCAGTACGGACCCTCAGGCGCCTTCCCGCGCGCCAAGGTGCTGCCCGCCGGCCCGCCGAGCCGCGACGCCGCGCTGGTCACCTGCGCCTACGTCACCGGCGACGACGCCGCCGCGTCGATGGAGCGCCTGCTGCTGGAGGCCCTGGCCGACATCAAGGGCCGCGGCATGGCCGCGATCGAGCTGTTCGCCATGCGGTACCCCGACGAGGTGCACCCGTCGGAGCGCGCGCACCTCAACCACACGCTGTTCGACATGGAGATGCTCGACCGGCTGGGGTTCCGCCCCGTGCGGCGCAAGGGGCAGGTGAGCCTGATGCGCCTCGAACTGGGCGGGCTGGTGCCCGGCCTTGCCGAGCGCGCCAAGGCCGTCATCGGCGACCTGCGCCCCCTCCCCGGCCGCACCCCGCTGCCCGCATGACCCGCCGGCTCGCGGCCATCGTCGCGGCCGTGCTCATGCTCATCGGCGGCGGCGTGGCGCTGGGCGACACCGTGGTGGAGCAGCTGCGGCAGGGGCCCGTGTACGTGAGCCCTGCGGTCACCGGAACGGGCACCGCCGACGCCGTGGCCCGGCTCACAGCAGTGGCCGACGAGCTGCGTGCCGCGGGCCGCCCCGTGCGCATCGTGGTGGTGAAGGGCCCCTCCGGGGCCGCGTCAATGCGCGACTACGCGGGCAACATCCGGCGCTCACTCGGCTTCGACGGTGCGGTCATCGCCGTGGCACCCGGGCGCGCGGTGGGCGCGGTGGGCCCCCGCTCACAGGCCGCCATCACCACCAGCCTGCGCAACGCGAAGGTGGGCAGCATCACCGACCCCGTGGAGCGCGCCGCGGCTGCCGCCCGTGCCGCGGCGGGCCCGCCGCTCGCGCCGTCCAACAGCGACCTGGTGCGCTCGGTGCTGGCGCTCATCGGCATCGCCCTCGTTGGCGGCATCTGGGCGGCGGCATTCGGAATCCGCCGCGCCAACCGCCGCGCGCGCGAGGCGCTGGACGACCGCAGCGCGCTCACCCGCGTGCGACTGGACGCCGTGGGCGCACGCCTCGACATCCTCGCCGGCCTTCCCGACGACCACGCCCGCGCCGACGACCGCCTGGACGCCGCCACCCGGGTTGCCCGTCGCGCGCAGGCCGAACTCGATCAGGCCACCTCCCCCGACGACATCCCCCCGGCCGAGGCACAGGTGGATGAGGCGCTG
>CANGAY010000126.1 GCA_947451735.1 Actinomycetota bacterium | reverse complement strand
TGTTGGCGGCGGCCACGCGCTGCACGGCAGCGGTGCCCGCCTCCACGTCGGCGGGGGTGCCGTCAACCTCCACCAGCAGCGCGGCGGCGGCGTCAACGGGCAGACCGGCGTTCACGAACGGCTCGATGGTGCGCAGCATGTTGCGGTCCATCATCTCGAGCGACGCCGGCACCACACCTGCGGCGATCACCTGCTCCACCACCGCGGCCGCGTCGGAAACGGTGGGGAAGTCGAGCAGCATCGTGCGGATTGCCGGGGGCTCGGGCGTGAGGCGCACGCAGATGCGCGTGACGATGCCCACCATGCCCTCGCTGCCCACCACCACGCCGCGCAGGTCGTAGCCGGGCGGGTCGGGCGCGGGGCCGCCGAACTGCACCACCTCGCCGTCGGCCATCACCATCTGCATGCCCAGCACGTGCTGGTTGGTCACTCCATAGGCCAGACAGTGGGGGCCACCCGCGTTGGTGCCCACGTTGCCGCCGATGGAGCACGCCTGCTGGCTCGACGGGTCGGGGGCGTAGAACAGGCCCAGATGCGCCACGGCCGTGCTGATGTCGAGGTTGAGCACCCCGGGCTCCACCCATGCGCACGAGTTGGGCACGTCGATCTCGATGATGCGGTTCATGCGCGTGAGCGAGATGACGAGCGACCCGGCGAGCGGCACGGCGCCGCCGGTGAGGCCGGTGCCCGATCCGCGGGGCACCACGTCGAGCCCGGCGGCGGCGGCCACGCGCATGCACCCGGCCACCTCGTCGGTGTTCGCCGGCAGCACCACCAGACCGCACTCGCCGTCGTCCTGGATGGATCCGTCGCGTCCGTAGAGGGTGGTCGCGATGTCGCCCGTCAGCACGTGCTCGCGGCCGACCACGGCAGCGAACTCGGCCGCCACGTCGCGTGCGGTGGTGGTCAACGGGCTCCCAGCGCCACGCGGCCAACCGCGGCCTCGCCGGCCTCGATGGCCGTGACCACCGTGCCGCCGCGCGCCAGTTCCATTCCCTCAAGCCCCCATAGCCAGTGCGGCGCGCCGATCATGTCGTTCACCCGGTCGGCCTCCACCAGCGGGTAGGCGCGGGGCATGCGCACCACGCGCAGCGCGCGGAAGTCCGATGCATCGTCGGTCCACCCGAGCGGGTCGACCAGCGATGCCTTGACGGCCTCGGCCAGCTGGTCGTCGGTGAGCGGCCACCACGGGTCGTCGTCCGTGGCGCTGCCGTACACCTCGGCACACAGCACCGTGCGACCCGGGGGCAGCATCCCCGGGTCCCAGTTGCGGAACTCCGCGATGCGGCTGAAGGGCACGCGGCGGTCGGCCACCTGAATCCAGGCCTCCTCGGTGAGCCGCTCGCGGTCGGCCACCAGGTACACCAGCGTGACGGCGCGCTGCGTGACGGGCACCAGCAGGCCGTCGGGCGCCGGCGGGTCGGCGGCGGCCACCACCGCGCCCGGGGTGATGGCGCAGATGACCGTGGGCGCCTCCAGCACCGATGCCGACCCGTTCTGCACGGCAATGCCGGTGACGCGGCCGTCGCGGTGCTGCAGCCCGTTGACGCGCGTGCCCAACCGGATGTCGCCGCCGGCTCGCCGCACGCCGTCTGCCATGGCATCCATCAGCGCGCCGATGCCGCCCTCGGGGTACCAGAAGCCGGTGGGCGCCTGCTGCTCGTCGCGCAGCTTGCGTGCGCGGTCGGCCGAGATGACCTCGAGCGGCCAGCCGTCCACCTTCTCCATGTACGGGCGGATGACGTGGTCGCGGAATGCCACGCCCACGTGCGAACCCAGTTCGCCGGCCGCGGTGCCGTCGTCGGGCACCAGGTCGTCGGGCGCCGCAGGCATCTGGTCGATGTAACGGCCCGGGGTGATGCGGCCGTGCTGCATGCGCGCCACCGGGCGGTCAACCCACAGCATTGGGCGGTCCATCACGTCCTCAGCCCAGGCGACGCGCGCCGGGTCGTGGATGAACGGGATGTGCCCACCAAGGTCGAACCGGCAGCCATCGCCCTCGAGCGTGCGGCACAGGCCGCCCACCTGATCGGCCGCCTCGACCACGGTGACGGATGCCCCCGCGCGCGCGGCGGCGAGCGCGGCCGCGAGCCCCGCTGGGCCCCCGCCAAGCACCACGACGTCGCTGCGTTCCGCCATATCCGGCACGGTGCCTTCTCGAGGGACGAGTTGCAAGCCGTGACCGGCCCTGATGTGACTATCCTCGCCCACGTGCCGCGACCTTCCGTGCCCGCCATCTGCGCCGTCGGCCTCGCTGTGCTCCTCGCCACCGCCGGCACCGCATCCGCGAGCACCGGCACCGGCATTGCGTCGTCGGGAGCACGCTGGACCGTGCTGATCATCGCCGCCGTGCTCGTCGCGGTGGGCGGTCTCGCCGTGGTGCGCACCATGTGGGGCATGCGCGCGCCGCTCAGGCCGGGCGCGAGCGAGGGCACCGAGACGCTGTGGCTGGTGCTGCCCCTCGCCCTCGGCATCGCCCTCGTGGTGTGGGTCGCGATGGGGATCTCGTGAGCGAGGCCGTGGTCGACACCCCGGAGACGCCGCCGGGCCTGCTGCGTGACCTGATCACGCTCACCAAGCCACGCATCATCTCGCTGCTGCTGGTCACCACCGTGTGCGCCATGTTCGCGGCGCAGCAGGGCGTGCCGAGCGGCTGGCTCATCCTCTGGGCCCTCATCGGCGGGTACATGAGCGCCGGTGGCGCCAACACCATCAACCAGTTCGTCGACCGCGACATCGACGCGGTGATGGGCCGCACCGAGAAGCGCCCCATCGTGATGGGGCGAATCTCGGCCGGATGGGCCCTCACGTACGGGCTGGCCCTGGTGGCGGGCAGCGTGCTGGTGTTCGGCTTCGGCACCACGTGGGTGGCCGCAGGGCTGTCGTTGGCTGGCGTGGCGCTCTACGTGTTCCTCTACACGCTGTGGCTCAAGCGCACCACGATCCACAACATCGTCATCGGCGGCGCCGCCGGGGCCGTGCCGCCGCTGGTGGGCTGGGCGGCCATCACGGGTGATGTGACCATCGGGGCCTGGCTGCTGTTCGCCATCGTCTTCTTCTGGACCCCGCCGCACTTCTGGGCGCTGGCCCTGATGCTGAAGCGCGACTACAGCGAGGCCGGCGTGCCCATGCTGCCGGTGGTCTACGGCGAGGCCGCCACGCGCGTGCAGGTGCTGCTGTGGACCATTGTGATGCTGGGCATCACGCTGCTGCCGGTGGCCGCGGCCACCGCCGGACTGGTGTACCTGGTGTTCGCGGTCGTCCTGGGTGGCGCGTTCCTCTACATGGCCTGGCAGTTGCTGCGCACCAAGGGCGAGGGTCCCTGGGCGTCAATCACGTTCCACTACTCGCTGGCCTATCTCGCGCTGCTGTTCGTGGCGCTCGCAGTGGACGCGGTGGCATGAGCGGGTCCGGCCGCCGGGGCTTCGGCGGCGCGGGGTTCTTCCTGTCGCCGCTCGGCATCGTGTTCACCACGGTGCTCATCGACCTGATCGGGTTCGGCATCGTCATCCCGATCGTGCCGCTGTACGCCCAGAAGTTCGGGGCCACCCCGGTGCAGATCGGCCTGCTCACCGGGTCGTACGCACTCATGCAGCTCATCTTCGCGCCCATCTGGGGGCGGGTGTCCGACCACTACGGTCGCCGCCCGGTCATCCTCGGGTCGCTCGTGGGTTCATCGGTGGCGTGGCTCATGTTCGGGTTCGCCGGCGCCCTGTGGGTGCTGTTCCTCGCACGGATCCTCGACGGCATCTCGGGCGCGTCGTACGCCGCCGCGCAGGCCTACGTGGCCGACATCACCACCGACGAGGAGCGTGTGCGCGGCATGGGCCTGATCGGCGCC
>CANGAY010000125.1 GCA_947451735.1 Actinomycetota bacterium | reverse complement strand
GCCGGGGTGGGCATGACCGTCACGTTCGGGGACGTCGTCTTCGACACCGTCGAATACGACGCCGAGTCGGACATCCTCGTGCTTCGTGTCGGCGGGTGGGGACGCCGTGGCGACGACTGGGATGCCACGGAAGAGGGGCACCCACTGACCTTCCTCGGCGGTCGCATCATCGGGGTCGACATTCTTGATCCGACGGTCATTGCCGAGCGTGGTGGGGAGATCGTGCTGACGCTCGAGGATGGCACGGTGCTGCGCTCGCCGGATGTGCTGAAGGCAATCCCGGGCCCTGCCGCGGCCTGACCGGGTCGTTCGCCCGGCGTGATGGGCAGGGGTTGGCGCGTTAACCCCGTAAGCATCCCGTGATCATGGCGTTCGGGATTGCCCGTGCGCTTGTCCGGCCGTGCACGGTGTCCCTAGCCTGCGACACCGCAACCCCACGCCCGGAAGCAGTGCCCCAGGAGGCAGCCCGCCGTATGCGCCGATCGTCCCATGCCATCGCCACCCGCACGAGCCTCGTGGTGCTCGCCGTGGCCGCCCTCGCCGGTTGCGGCGGAGGGTCGGCCGCCGAGCCCCAGACCATCAAGGGCACGGTGGCCGGCATCCCGGTGAACTCGCCCATCGCGGGTATTCAGGACGACCGCGTGTGGCAGGTGCCGGCCAAGGAGGCCGACGACCGGGTCAACACCATGACCAAGATGGGCGCGGGCATCATCCGGGTGGACATGCGCTGGGACCAGGTGGCGCTGAAGAAGCCCGCCCGCCCCAAGGACCAGTTCGACCCGGCCTACAACTGGGACGCCTACGACGCGGTGGTCGATGCCGCTGCCAAGCGCGGGGTGAAGGTGCTGTTCACGGTGTGGGGCACACCGGCCTGGGCCGCCGACCCCGCCGTGCCCAAGAGCACCCGCTTCCCCGACTGGTCGCGCCGACCGCTGCGCGCCGGCTGGTTCGGCGACTTCGCGTTCGCGGCCGCCCAGCGCTTCGCCCCGCGTGGCGTGCGCGACTGGGAGGCCTGGAACGAGCCCAACATCCCCATCTTCCTGCGCCCGCAGTTCAGGAAGAGCGGCAAGAGCTGGGTGCCGGTGTCACCGGCCACCTACACGGCGCTCGACCGCAGCTTCTACACCAACGTGAAGAGCGTGGATGCCGGTGCGCGCATCGCGGGTCTGGTCACCGCCCCGGCGGGCGATCAGTGCCCGTCGTCGTGCCCGAGGAGCGCCACGGCGCGCATGACGCCCTCGGCGTTCCTCAAGGCCGTCAGCGCCCCGGGCCTGCGTCCGCCCATGACCGTGGTGAGCCACCACCCGTACCCCATCACCACGCCGCGTGACGTCAGCTTCCCCGGTGCGTCGTACATCGACCTCTACAACCTCAAGCGGTTCGAGGCCGAGATCGACCAGACGTACCTGCGCAAGAAGAAGATCTGGCTCACCGAGTTCGGGTTCAGCACCCAGAAGGTGGCCGAGTACAGCCTGAACGTGAGCGAGGCCGAGCAGGCCAACTACCTGCAGGACGCCTATCGCCGCGTGCGCCCCGACCGCCGCATCGGCATGTTCGTGTGGTACTTCCTGCAGGACAACGGCCAGTGGGGGTCGGGCCTGCTGAACCAGGCGGGCCAGGCCAAGCCCGCCGCGGGTGTGTTCTCGCTGCCCATGGGCCCGGTGAGCACCCGGCCCGTGAGCAAGACGGGCACCGTCACCTTCGTGGGCCAGTCGCGTGATGCGCGGTCCGCGAGCCAGGTGACCATCCAGCGCCAGAACGGCGACGAGTGGACCAGCATCGCCACGGTGCCCACCAGCAAGGACGGCTCGTTCGCCGCCAAGATCGTGCCGGGCAGCACCGGCCTGTTCCGCGCCACCTGGACCGGCGACGTGCCGAGTGGCGATCAGGCCACCCGCACCAGCTGGCCCGTGACGGTGAAGGTGAAGTAGTGCGGGGTACGCTCACGGGGTGAGCTCGCCGCCGCCACCACCCACCCGCACGGCCCCGGTTGAGGAGTCGGCCAACCGCGTCGCGCGCGATGTGCGGTTCGTGCCCATCCTGCGCGGCCGGCAGCACCGCGATTACCTGCGCCGCGGCTTCTCCGTGGCCGCGCTCGTGGCCATCGACGTGGCGTCGGCATTCCTCGGCCTGTACGCGGTGCTCGCCTTCAAGCTGTGGATCACCGGGCAGCCGGTGGACAGCGGCGCCATCTGGTCGGTCGAGCAGAAGGCGCTGCCCATCGTCACCATCACCCTGGTGCTGGTGTTCGCCAAGAACCACCTGTACCGCGAGCGCGGCGAGCGCGGCGGGTCGGCCCGAATCCTGTCGTCGGTCACCATCGCCACGGTCATCGTGCTGGCGCTGGTGCTGGCCAGCGGCTGGCGCTTCCAGACCTTCTACGTGTTCTACTCGTCGTGGTTCACCATCAGCGTGCTGGTCATCGTGCTGCGCGCATCGTGGGACAGCGTCACCGCCCTGGTGCTCGACTGGCTCAAGTTCGAACGCCGCGCCCTGCTGGTGGGAAGCCCCGACATGACCGGCCCCATCGCCGAGAGCCTCGAGCGTTCGGGCCACGACCGCCACGGCGTGGCCTACCGCGTCATCGGCGCGCACGTACTCATCCCGGGCGTGGGCACCGACCACGAGAGCCCCTCCGCCGAGGAACTCGACGCCATGCTCGACCCCGACCAGGTGGACGAGGTCATCCTTGCGGGCGCCGCCGGCCGCGACCGACCCATCCTCGACCTGCTCGACGTGTGCCGTCGCCGTGGCATCCCGGTGCGCCTGGCGCCGACCACGGCGCAGCTGCTCTCCCACTCCATCCGTGCGGTGCCGGCCCCGGGCCTTCCGCTGTTCGAACTGCGCCCGCCGGTGCTCGGCGGCATCGCCTTTCTCGCCAAGCGTGGGTTCGACCTGGTGGTGGGCGCCCTGCTCATCGTGCTGCTGTCGCCCATCCTCGCGCTGTCGGCGCTGGCCGTGTGGCTCACCGACCGCGGCCCGGTGCTGTACCGCAGCCGCCGCATGGGCGTTGAGGAGCACCCCTTCGACTGCCTCAAGTTCCGCACCATGCGCGTGGGTGCCGACGAGTTGCAGGTTGAGCTTGAGCACCGCAACGAGGCCGACGGCGCACTGTTCAAGATCAGCGACGACCCGCGCGTCACGAAGGTGGGCAAGTTCCTGCGCCGCTTCTCGATCGACGAGCTGCCCCAACTGTTCAACGTGATGCGCGGCAACATGTCGCTGGTGGGTCCGCGCCCGCTGCCCGAGCGCGACTATCGGCTGCTGGACGACCTGCACCGCAAGCGCTACCTGGTGCTGCCCGGCATGACCGGCCTGTGGCAGGTGAGCGGGCGATCCGACCTGTCGTTCGACGAACTGGTGCGCCTCGACTTCTATTACATCGAGACGTGGTCCATCTGGCTCGATCTGGTCATCCTGGTGCGCACCATCCCGGCCGTGCTGTTCAAGCGGGGGGCCTACTGAGTTGACCGAGCCCGACCCCGACAAGCTGCTGGCGCAGCTGCGCGAGGCCGCAGGCGAGCCCACCCTGCCGCCGCTGCACATCAGCGACCCGGCGCCGTCGGCACGCGAGGGCATCGCCGGCAAGGCGGTGGGCGAGAGCCGCCGCGCGGTGCTCAGGCTCATCACCCCGGCGCTGGCCGACCTGCTGGCCCAGCTGGAGCGCGACCGCCACCGCACGCAGGCCGAGATCGCCCGCCTGGAGGCCCGCATCGCGGAACTCGAGGCCGACGCCGGCAAGGGCTAGCCCCGTGGCAATCGCCTTCGTGGTGCAGCGCTACGGAGCCGAGGTGGCGGGAGGCGCCGAGGCGCTGTGCAGGGACACAGCTCGCGCGCTGGTGCGGGCAGG
>CANGAY010000124.1 GCA_947451735.1 Actinomycetota bacterium | reverse complement strand
CCGACCGTGGCGCGTTAGCGTGAACACGCATCCGGTTCTCCTTGCTTGCTGTGTCTTGTGGTGATTCACAGCGTGGCGCGGGAGAACCGGATGCGCCTTCAGGTGTTCACAACGTGTGTGGGTCCTACACCTAGGCGGCCGGGGGCGGTGGGCCGCTCACCCGAATGCCCGCGGGGATGTCGAAACCCATGCGGATGACGCTCTCCCAGGTCTCGTCCACGTAGGTGGAGAGCAGGCCGAGCATGCCGTCGAGGCCGTCGGCGCCCAGCACGGACGTCTCGGCGTCGGCCACCAGCCACAGGTCGCCGGCGTCGTCAACGGCGAAGCGCCACATGCGCGTGTCGAGGTTCTTCATCAGCAGGCGCCGGTAGACGCCCTCCCGCTCGCGATCGGGGCCGCGCATGAAGAACGCGCGCAGCGTGACGGTGCGCTCGCCCGCGGTGATGGCCACGGCCACGATCTCGCGCTTGGCCGACGGCACGCGCACGGTCCAGTTGCGCTCGTCCAGGCGCTCGAAGTCGGCGCCGATGCGGGTGAGCCAGGAGTTCACGAGGGCGGGTCCGCTTGCGTCCACGCGGGCACCGTACACCGGGCGGCTCGTACCATCGGCTGCGTGCGGATCGTCCTGCAGCGCGTGTCGCGCGCCTCTGTCACCGTCGATGGCCAGGTGGTGGGCGCCATCGGCCACGGCGTGCTGCTGCTGGTGGGCGTGGGGGAGGGGGATGACGGCTCCGTGGCCGCGCGCACGGCGGCCAAGGTGGCGCGCCTTCGCATCTTCCCCACGGACGACCGCGGATTCGACCGCACCGTGGCCGACGTGGGCGGCGAAGCGCTCGTGGTGAGCCAGTTCACGCTGATGGGCGACGTGCGCCGTGGCAACCGCCCCTCGTGGGCCGCCGCGGCGCGGCCGGATGATGCCGCGCCGCTGGTGGAGGCCGCCGCCCGGGCGCTCGAGGCCGAAGGGGTGCCGGTGGCCACCGGCCGGTTCGGCGCGATGATGGATGTGGAACTGGTGAACGACGGCCCCGTGACCCTCGTGATCGACAGCGACGACCTGGCGGCAACCCGGCGCTGAGCGGCGTGGCGGGGCTGTGATACCCTCGGCGGGCCGTCGGAGGGGATGACGGCACCCGGAGCAAGCGGGTCGAAAGACCCGCTTTTTCTTTGCAATGACACGGGAGCACCAGGACGACCAAGCAGGCCACATCGATCGAGCAGCAGGTTGCGGACCTCCTCGCCAGGGAGATCCCGGAGGTTGACCTCCGGGCTGCCGGCGTGGGTGGGAGCGGCGGATCGGGTGTGCTCACGGTGGTCATCGCGCATCCCGTGCGGGTGGATCATGAGTTGTGTGCCCGCGTCACGCGGGTGCTCGACGAGGCGGGCCTTCGGGACCGCTACGCAGTGGAGGTATCATCGCCGGGTCCGGAGCCACCGCTCCGCATCACCCGGCACTTCCTGGAGGCCGTTGGCTGCCAGGTGAAGTTGACCGTCGAACCGGGCTCGGTGCCCGAGGCGGGGAAGTCGGTGTCGGGGACCCTCATCGAGGCGACGGAGGAGTCGCTCACGGTGGAGTCGCCGGCGGGTGTGGTGGTCGTGCCGCGCGATGCGGTGCGGCGGGCCCGAATGGTGAAGGCGGAATGTGACGATGACGGCAGGAGCCTGACGTGAACCGCGAGATCATCGAGGCGATCAAGCAGATCGAGCGCGAGAAGGGGATCGACTCCGAGACCCTCCTCGTGGCGCTCGAGGACGCGCTGCTGGCCGCGTACCGGAAGACCCCGGGCGCTGTCGAGTGGGCGCGGGTCGACATCGACCGCGAAACCGGCGAGATGCAGGTGAATCAGCTCGTGCTGCCCGAGGGCGCCGAGCTCGTGACGCTGCCCCGCCCCGAGCCGGAGATCCCCGAGGGGGTCGACCCGGCTGAGTTCGAGCCGCCGCCGCCGGACATCGACTGGTCGGCCTACGGGCCCGACCAGATCCAGCCCGTGAGCGTCACCACCGACAACTTCGGCCGCATCGCCGCGCAGACCGCCAAGCAGGTGGTGCTGCAGCGCATCCGCGAGGCCGAGCGCGAGATGATGTACGACGAGTACGTCGACCGCGTGGGCGAGGTGGTCAACGGCATCATCCAGCAGAGCGACCACCGGTACACGCTGGTCGACCTGGGTCGTGTGGAGGCACTGCTGCCCGCCAGCGAGCAGGTGCCGGGCGAGCGTTACGACCACGGTGCCCGCATCAAGGCGGTCATCGTCGACGTGCGTGCGTCCAACAAGGGCCCGCAGGTCATCCTGAGCCGCCGTTCCGACGAGATCATCAAGCGCCTCTTCGAGCTCGAGGTGCCCGAGATCGCCGACGGTCTGGTGGAGATCCGCAACGTGGCCCGTGAGGCCGGGTGGCGGTCGAAGATCGCCGTCATCTCGAACGTGCAGGGCGTCGACCCGGTGGGTGCCTGCGTGGGGCCGCGTGGTTCGCGCGTGCGCATGGTCGTGTCGGAGCTCCGCGGCGAGAAGATCGACATCATTCCGTTCAACGACGAGCCCGCCCGTTACGTGGCGAAGGCGCTGTCGCCGGCCCGCGTGCGCGAGGTGCTGGTGGACGACGAGGCCCGTCAGGCCGTGGTCATCGTGCCGGACGACCAGCTGTCGCTGGCCATCGGCAAGGAGGGCATGAACGCCCGCCTCGCCGCCCGCCTCACCGGCTGGCGCATTGACATCAAGAGCGAGTCGACGTTCGCCACCGAGGAGGCCTCGGACGAGTTCGGCGACGAGCTCGAGGGTGGCGTGGCGCGCTGTGCCTTCATCCTGCAGACCGGGCGCCGCTGCCCCAACGCGGTGGAGGCCGGGTCGCGCTACTGCGCCCTGGAGGGCCACACCGCCGAGGCATCGGCCGCCAATCAGGCGTCGCTCGAGGCCGCTGCGGATGCGCCCGAGGCCGAGGCCACGGTCGAGGCACCCGTGCCCGACGCGGAGGGCTTCGTGGAGGCGCAGGAAGTGGTTGACGCCGCCGACGCCGTTGAGGACGCCGACGCAACGGCCGAGGCCATTGACGCGGAGGCCGCCCCCGAGGTGGCCGAGGCCGAGGCAGCGCTCGAGGAGGCCGCGGCCGAGGCAGTGGACGCGGCAGAGGTGAGCGAGGAGGCATCGGACGCGTGACGCAGGCCCGCCCACGTCGCACGTCCCCCAGCGCATGTGCGCCGGGTGCGGCCGCCGTGCGCCCAAGTCGGAGCTCGCGCGGTTCACGCCCGTGCGCGACGGCGAGGGCCTGGTGGTCGTGCGGGACGACGACGGGGCGCGACCGGGGCGCGGCATCTACACGTGCCGCAGCCGGGAGTGCTTCGAGCGGGCAGTGGAACGACGGGGCTTTGCGCGCGGTGCGCGGGCCCAGGTGAAGGTGGACGTGACGATGGCCGGCGAGATGGTTGACGAGAGGCACGCATGAGCAGCAAGAAGCGGGTATACGAGATCGCCAAGGAGGAGGGGCTTCCGAGCGCCAACGTGCTCGCACGCCTCCAGCGCGCCGGCTACGACGTGAAGACGGCGTCGTCCACGGTTGACGTGGACTGGGCCATGCACATCCTGTCGCCCAGCAGGAACCCGCAGCCGGACCACCCCATGCCGGCGCCCGAGCCGCCCAAGAAGAAGGCGAAGAAGAAGGAGCCCGAGGCCGAGGCGCCCGTGGCCGAGCCCACCCCGGAGCCCGAGGTGGAGGCCCCGCCGGCCCCGAAGGCCACCCCGAAGGCCGCCGCGGCACCCGCCGCGACGCCGGCACCGGCCACCCCCGCACCTGTCGCTGCGGAGCCGGTCGCGGAGGCCGCTCCCGCCGCACCCGCACCCGAGGCACCCGCTGCGCCCGTGG
>CANGAY010000123.1 GCA_947451735.1 Actinomycetota bacterium | reverse complement strand
TCATGCCGGTCTCACCTGAGAGGCGCGCCACGCCCAGGTCGGCCACCCGGGCCTGCCCGTCGTGGTCAACCAGGATGTTGGCGGGCTTGATGTCGCGGTGCACCACGCCGCGTTCGTGCGCGTGGGCCAGGGCGTCGAGCACGTCGGCGGCCATCTCGGCGGCGGCGCGGTCGCCGGGTGGTGTGTCGGAATACACGCGCTCCAGCGACGGCCCGTCGATCAGTTCGCTGATCAGATAGAGCGACTCGGCGTCCTCGCCCCAGTCGAGCATGCGCACCACGTTGTGGTGCTCAAGGCGCGCAGCGGCGCGGATCTCGGCACCCACGCGCTTCTCGAGCCCCAGATGCACGGGAATCTGCTTCACGGCCACATCGCGCCCCGTTGCGCGATCGAGCGCCCGGTACACCCGCGACGTGGCGCCACGACCGATGACCTCCTGCAGGTCGTAACGGCCGAGCACGCGCACGGGTGCGCCGTCGCGGAGTGGGGCAGTGGTGGTCGCGGTCATGCGCATTGGCGAAGTGGCCTTCCACCGGCGGCGAAGGAATCCTTGTGCCGCCGGAGAACGGAACGGCGATCGTAGACACCACCTGCGCGGCATCGGGTTGAGGCGGGTGCGCTAGCATGCGCCGGCCTTCGGGCCGATCCCCGGGCGGGTGGCGGAATTGGTAGACGCGCTGGCTTCAGGTGCCAGTGTTCGAAAGAACGTGGGGGTTCGAGTCCCCCCTCGCCCATCTTCTGCAAGGCAGGACCATGAACGACGACGGCATGGACTACGGGCAGGACGACCAGCCCACCGGCGTATCCGGGCCCCTCCCGGACGACGCGGGTCGCGGCGACGCGGACGCACCCCGTTCCTCACGGAGCGGACGGTCCGGGCGTGGACGCGGCGGACGGGGATCGGGCACGTCGGGTGGCTCCGGCCGCTCGGGCGGCGGTTCGCGCCGTCCATCCACCCCGGGTGGTGGGTCGGCCGCCATGCAGAAGCCCGCGGTGCGCATCGGCCTCATCGTGGTCGGCGTCATCGTCCTCATCATCATCCTCACGCTGGTCATCCAGGGCTGCCGCCGCAACCAGCTGGAGGACTCCTACAAGTCGTACATGGGTGACGTCACCACCATCGTGACCAACTCGGGCAAGGAGGGCGACGCTCTCCAGCAGGTGCTGCAGAACCAGAGCGGTGCCCAGGCCCCCGAGCTGCAGGTGCAGGTGCGCGATCTGGCCACCAAGGCCCAGGGCCTGGTGGGGCAGGCCGAGGCGCTGTCGCCGCCCGACTCGCTTTCGGCACCCAACCAGAGCCTGGTGACCGCCCTGCAGTACCGCGTGACGGGCCTCAAGGCGCTTGCCGACTCGCTGCCCTCGGTGGTCGACTCGAAGAACCGTGCGTACGCATCGGCCACCGTGGCCAGCGCGATGCAGCGCTTCCTCGCCAGCGACGTCATCTACCAGGACTCCTTCGTGGGCCCGGCCAAGCGGGCGCTGGCCGACGCCGACGTGACCGGCGTGCAGGTGCCCGACCGCCAGTTCTTCCTGGGCGGCATCCGCGCCGACCAGGCGTCGCCCACCGGCGCGGGCCAGCTCATCCCCGGCCTGCAGCGCACGGGTGGCAGCGCGCTCAGCGGCACCGACACCACGTCAACCACCGGCGCACTCCACGGCACGGGCATCGTCACGGTGCAGGCGCTGCCGCAGGGCATCGATCTGGCCACCGACTCCACCACCCAGGTGCAGGCGTCCGCCCAGCTGCAGTGGCAGGTGACCATCCAGAACTCCGGTGACGCCACCGAGACCAACGTGGTGGTGCGCGTGACCTTCGCCGGCAGCGCATCGGCCAAGGACGCGCAGACGCAGGAGAAGGAGATCCCCACCATCGCGCCGGGCGAGCAGCAGTCCATCTCGTTCCCGGGTCCGAAGAGCCCGACGTTCGGTGACTCCTCGGTCCTCAAGGTGGAGGTCGTGCCGGTGCCGGGTGAGACGCGCACCGACAACAACCGCGCCGAGTACCCAGTCAAGATCGTCTTCTAGGTCCGCGTTGAGCGGGCGCATCGCCTACCTCGGGCCCGAGGGCACGTTCTGCGAGGAGGCCCTCATCGGCATGGTGGGGGCCGAGGCGGCTGCGGCCGAGGTGCCGTACCCCAGCATCGCCGCGTGTTTCGACGCGGTGGAGTCGGGCGAGGTGGCCCAGGCGCTGGTGCCCATCGAGAACGCGCTCGAGGGCGGGGTCACGCAGACACTCGACCAGCTCATGGCGCACGACGGCCGCATCGTCATCCGCGGCGAGGTCATCCACCCCATCCGCCATCACCTCATCGGCCGCGAGGGGTTGGCCCTGGGTGACGTGACCCGAGTGATCAGCCACCCGCATGCGCCAGGCCAGTGCGCCGTGTTCCTGCGTGAGCAGGTGCCGCAGGCCGAGGTGGCCGCTGCGCTCTCCACCGCCGACGCGGTGCGCACCGTCATGGCCGGCGACGCGCCCGAGGCCGCCATCGGCACGGCGCGCGCGGCGCAGATCTATGGCGGCACCATCCTTGCCGGGAACATCGCCGACGCCGACGAGAACCACACGCGGTTCGTGCTGGTGGGCCGCGACGAGGTGGACGCCACGGGCCCCGGCGCGTTCACCACCTCGATCATCTGCGCCATCCCGAAGGACCGGCCCGGCGCCCTGCTGTCGATCCTGCAGGAGTTCTCGCTTCGGGCCGTCAACCTGAGCCGGCTCGAGAGCCGCCCCGCACGCACCGGCCTGGGGCGCTACGTGTTCTTCATCGACGCCGAGGGCAGCCGCGCGCGCGACCTGCCGCTGTCGGCCGCGCTTGACGCCATTGAGCAGGCGGGCATCGCCCATGTGACGTCGCTGGGTTCCTACAGGGCTGCAACCCAGCCGTAGGGATGGGCGGCGCCGCCGGGCGACGTGGCTAACATCCGCGTCGAAAGGGGGTGGTTCCGCAGCACGTCCTTGTTCTCAACGCGTCGTATGAGCCCATCAACGTGTGCTCCACACGACGCGCGCTCGTCCTCCTGCTGAAGGAAAAGGCGGAGATTCTCGAGCATGCCGCCCGCCCCGTTCGCGGGGTGGCACGGGACTTTGCGGCCCCCCACGTCATCCGTCTGGTGTACCGGGTGAAGGTGCCGAGGTACGAGGCGCGTCGCATGAGCAGGCGCGCCCTCTTCGCACGCGACGGCTACGAGTGCCAGTACTGCGGCAGCCGCAGCCGCCTCACGGTTGACCACGTGGTGCCGCGCAGCAAGGGCGGCGACTCGAGTTGGCACAACGTGGTCACCTCGTGCGCGCCGTGCAACGCGCGCAAGGGCGATGCCCTGTGCCACGAGATCGAGATGTTCCCGAAGCGGACGCCCAGGCCACCGCGACCCGATGTGTTCATCGACGTGGCGGCCCCCAAGCGCCCCGAGGCGTGGAACCCGTACCTGGCCGCCGCGGCCTGACCGCCGGGCGCCACCTTTCGCGGCTGGATGCCCGTGACCTCACGGGCGCCGCACACGTGATTCCCCACGATCTGCCGGGCGATCCCTGCGTGATCGTCATGGCGTTCCGCCAGCGCCAGCAGCGCGACGTGGACGACTGGGTGGAGGCCCTGCCCGACGTGCCGGTGGTGGAGATCCCCATGCTCGGGTCGGGCTGGCGCATAGTGCGCGGGTGGATCGAGGGCGGCATGGCCGGCGGCACTCCCGAGGAGGTGCGCGGCCGGGTGTGGTGCGCCTACGGGTCGCTGAAGGCGGTGCTCCGCGACCTGGGCGAGACCAGCCATCGCAGCGTGGTGACGGCCCTGGTGCGGCGCTCGGGCGAGGTGCTCGTGCTGTTTCGCGGGCCACCCAGCCCGGGGTCGGTCATGGCCAT
>CANGAY010000122.1 GCA_947451735.1 Actinomycetota bacterium | reverse complement strand
GCGGGCGGCCAGTTCGGCCTCCAGCGCCGCCGCGCGCTCACGCATGTGCTCCAGCGCGGCAAGCCCCGTGACGGCCTCGATGCGCCGGGTGGCGGCACCCGTGCTGCCCTCCGACACGATGACCAGCGGGCCGATCTCGCCGGTGCGCGACACGTGCGTGCCACCGCAGAGTTCCTTCGAGAAGCCTCCGGTCTGCACCACACGCACGTACTCGCCGTACTTCTCCTCGAACAGGCCGATGGCCCCAAGCGAGTCGGCATCGGAACGCGCCATCACATCGGCCACCACGGGCTCGTCGGCGCTCACGCGATCGTTGATGTTGCGCTCGATCTCGAGCAGCACCTCGGGCTCGATCTTGCCGCGGTGCGAGAAGTCGAACCGCAGCTTGTCGGGGCCCACGTACGAACCGGCCTGACGCACGCCGTCGCCGAGCGCTCCGCGAAGCGCCCAGTTGAGCACGTGGGTGGCGGTGTGATTGGCCTGCGTGGCGTGACGGCGCGCGGCGTCAACGCTGGCGGTGACCTCGGCGCCCACCGGCAGATCGCCGGTCACCCTGAGGCGCAGCACCTGGTCGTCGCCCAGACGCAGCACGTCGAGCACCTCGGCGCTGCCGGCGTTGCCGGTGATGACCCCCCGGTCGCTCACCTGACCGCCGCCCTCGGCGTAGAAGGGCGACTGCTCCAGCTTGGCCAGGGCCTCGTCGCCCTCGGTGGGCTCGATGGCGCGGATGCGGGTGACCACTTCCATCTGGTCGTAGCCCACGAACTCGCTGTTGGCACTGCCCTGTGCCACGGCCTCGGCCCTGGCGCGGTCGGTGCCGCCGCCCTTGCGACCCGCCGCGCGGGCACGGTCGCGCTGCTCGGTCATGAGGCGCTCGAAGCCGTCCTCGTCCACCTGCAGGCTGTGCTCCTCCGCGGCGTCGCGCGTGAGGTCGAGCGGGAATCCGAAGGTGTCGTGCAGGCGGAAGGCATCGTCGCCGGCGATGACCCCGCCGTCGCGCGAGCGGTCAAGCACCTCACCAAGCAGGCGCGTGCCCTGCTCGAGCGTGCGGGCGAACTGCTCGGCCTCGGCCCCGATGACGTCCTCCACGGTGGACCGCTCGGCGGCGATCTCGGGGTAGGCGTCGCCGTAGCCGTCGGCCACCACCTGCACCAGCCCAACGAGGCGCGCGGGCTCCAGACCCAGGTACGCGCCCTCGCTCACGGCGCGGCGGATGATGCGACGCAGGATGTAATCGCGGCCCTCGTTGCCCGGCCGCACGCCGTCAGCGGCCAGGAAGGTCATGGCGCGGCCGTGATCGGCCAGCACGCGCATGGCGCGGTCGACGCGCGGGTCGGTGTCGTACGTGCGGCCCGAGACCTGCTCGGCCCAGCCGATGAGCGGGCGGAAGCCATCGGTCTCGAACACCGTGGTCTTGTCCTGCAGGATCGCCGCGAGGCGCTCCAGGCCGGCGCCGGTGTCGATGTTCTTCGCCGGCAGCGTGGTGAGCGTGCCGTCCTCGGCCCGGTCGTACTGCATGAACACGAGGTTCCAGAACTCGAGGAAGCGGTCGGTGCCGGTGACCGGGCCACCATCGGGGCCGAAGCTCGGCCCGCGGTCGAGGTACAGCTCGGTGTTGGGGCCGCAGGGCCCGGTGGGTCCGGCCTTCCAGAAGTTGTCGGCCTCGCCCAGGCGCTGGATGCGGTCGCGGGGGATTCCCAGCTCAACCCAGCGCTCGAGCGCCTCGTCGTCGGCCGGCACGCCGTCCATGCCCTCGAAGACGGTGATCCAGATCTGCTCGGGGTCGAAATTCAGCACCTCGGTGCTGAGCTCGAAGCCGAAGCGGATGGCGTCGTCCTTGAAGTAGTCGCCGATCGAGAAGTTGCCGAGCATCTCGAAGAACGTGAGGTGGCGCGCGGTGCGGCCCACCTGATCGATGTCGAGGGTGCGGAAGCACTTCTGCGCGCTGGTCATGCGCGGGGCCGGCGGGTCGGCCATGCCCAGGAAGTACGACTTGAGGGGCTGCATGCCCGCGATGGTCAGCAGCACTGAAGGATCGTCCTCGAACGGGACGAGCGATGCGGAGGGGATCCGGAGATGCCCCTCGCGCTCGAAGTAGCGGAGGAAGCCCTCGCGGATCTCGGCGGTGTTCACGACGGGCAATCTAGCGTGCGCGGGGGCTACCAGCGACGCGCGTCGGCACGCACGGTGGCAAGCTCGTCATCAAACGCCGTCTCGGCCCGCTTGCCGGCCCGGGCACCGTCCACCAGTGCCTCTTTGGCGTCGTGCAGTGCCGCCTCGGCCTCATCGCGCACGAGGCGGGGCCAGCGCACGGGGTTGCGCTCCTTGCGCGTGAGCCACGCCACGGCAACCCCCACGATGACCACGAGGGTCTTCACGATCAGTACGGGCTCTCGTGCTTGACGGGGCCGCCCTGCTCGGGCTTGCCCGCGGCGCGGCGTGCCTTGAACGAGCGCAGGGCCTCGCTGGCCGACGCGGTGACGCCCGAGAGTGCACGGGTGGGTGCGGTGACGGCCTTCGACACCGAACTGGCGGCGGCCTCGGCGCTCTTGGTGGCGTTGACGGCGCTGGTCATGATCTCGTCCACGTGACCCAGCTGCTGGTTCACCTCGTCCACGGTCGTCTGCACCCGGGTGAGGATCGGCACGGTCTCGTCGGTGAGCTCCTCGACGGAGGTGTCGAGCTGCCCGAAGAGCCCCCCGAGCCGGAAGAAGAGGTAGAAGAGCCCCAGTCCCACCAGGACCAGGAAGATGGCCAACGCGAGGTTGGCGACGTCCGACCAATCCATCTATTCCTCCGTGCGGTTCCCCGACGCGGGTGCGCCGGCGATTCGTCCTGCAGCCACCAGGCGGCCCCCGTCGTAGAGGGCCGCGGTCTGCCCCGGGGCCACGGCCTCGGCCGCGTCCTCGAGCACAACCTCCCCGCGTCCATCGCCCGTGAGGACGATGCGACCCCGGAAGGGCTGACCATGATGCCGGATTCGCACATCGAGTGCGCGATCGGGGATTTCGTGGGCCACCACGTCCTCCACGGCGATGACCCGCGCCGACAGCTGGTCGCGGGTGCCCACCACCACGCGATTGCGCGCGGCATCGGTGGCGATGACGTACAGCGGGTCGGCGGCGGCGATGCCAAGCCCCTTGCGCTGGCCCACCGTGTAGCGCCAGTGACCGTCGTGCGTGCCCAGCACGGTGCCGTCGGTGCCCACGATCTCCCCCGCCTCGGGCGCGAGCCCCTGGCGCTCGAGGAAGGGCGTGTACCCGCCCACACCCACGAAGCACACGTCCTGACTCTCCACCGCGTCGGCGGCCGGCAGGCCCCGGGCCGTGGCCAGCGCACGCACGTCATCCTTGGTCATGTCGCCGAGCGGCAGCAGCAGGCGCTCGAGCACGTCACCGGTGAGGCGCGCGAGCATGTAGCTCTGATCCTTGGTGCCGTCCGCGGCGGCGGCGAGCACCGCGGTCCCGCCGGCGCGGTCCACCCGCGCGTAGTGCCCGGTCGCCAGCCCATGCGCACCCAGGACCTCGGCGGCCTCGGCGAGGATGCGAAAGCGCACCTCCCCATTGCACGTGATGCATGGATTGGGCGTGCGCCCGTCGCGGTAGCCGGCGATGAAGTCCTCCACCACCTCGGCCCGGAAGCGCTCGGCGGCGTCGATGACCAGATGCGGAATACCGAGCGCGGCGCACGTCTCCCGCGCAAGCCGCACCGTCTCGGGCGCGCAGCACGACCGCTCGGCGCGGGCCGCGACGGGGTCGTGCCACAGCCGCATGGTCACCCCCACCACGTCGTACCCCTGATCAACCAGCAGCAAGGCGGCCACCGCGCTGTCAACGCCACCGCTCATGGCAACGGCAACGCGCTGCCTCGACGGTGCCAGACACCGCCCGGTGTCT
>CANGAY010000121.1 GCA_947451735.1 Actinomycetota bacterium | reverse complement strand
GAGGCCCAGGTACACCAGCCCGAGCAGCGCCCACACCACCGGGATGCCGGCGGCATTGGTGACGGCGTCGGTGGTGAGCATGCGGCCGTAGACGATCCATGGCTGACGCCCCACCTCGGTGGTGATCCAGCCGCTCTCAAGCGCGATGATGGCCGCGGGGCCCGCGGCGCCGACCGCCAGCAGGAACCACCGGCCCTTGATGATGCGGCGTCGGCGCCACCACACCCACAGGTGCAGGATGGCCAGCAGGGCAAGGCCCGACCCGATGAGGATCATCGCCTGGAAGGCGAAGCGGATCAGGTTGATGGCCTGCGGCTGGTCGGCTGCGGGCACCGAGTCGAGCCCCTGCACCGTCGCGTTGGGGTCGTGGTACGCGAGGATCGACAGCATGTCGGGGATGGCGATGCCGCCGTGCACCTCGCCGTCGGAGTACCAGCCGAACAGGTGCCATGGGGCGTTTGCCTCGGTGGTGCCGAGCCCCTCGATGGCCGCCAGCTTCACGGGCTGGTCGTTGGTCACCGTCCGCGCGGCCCAGTCGCCCACGATCAACTGCACGGGTGCCGCCAGGCAGGCGATGGTGAGCGGCACGATCATCGCCACCCTCGCGAACCTGTCGCGGCGGCCCCGGAACATGGCGACGGCGTACACCGACGCGGTCATGAACCCGGCAACCATGAACGCGGCCAGGAACATGTGGGCCAGCTCGTGCCAGAAGAAGCCGTTGAACAGGGCCTCGAGCGGGCGGATGTTGCTCACCACGCCGTTCACCTCGTCAAAGCCCTGCGGGTTGTTCATCCAGCCGTTCACCGAGATGACGAACAGCGACCCGAACAGGCCGGCGATGGGAATGGGCAGGCCCGACAGGAAGTGCGTGCGCTCCTTCAGCCGGTCCCAGCCGTAGATGTAGATGGCCACGAAGATGGCCTCCACGAAGAACGATGTGCCCTCGAGCGCGAAGGCGAATCCGAACACATCGCCGTAGGTGCCCATGAAATTGGGCCAGAGGATTCCGAGTTCGAACGACAGGATGGTGCCGCTCACCACACCCACCGCGAAGAGGATGGCCATCGCCTTGGTCCAGCGACGGGCGATGCGGCGGTAGAGGTCGTCACGCGTGCGGAGGTAGAGCCCCTCCATGGTGAGCACGAATACCGGGAACGCCACACCGAAGCACACCAGGATGATGTGGAAGCCCAGCGAGAGGGCCTGCAGGTTGCGGGCGGCGATCAGGTTCATGCCCTCTGCACCCTACGGGGACCGACGTCGGTCCGGGGGCCCCGGCATGCCGCCGATGGCCCCCGAACCCACGTGAACCCCACAATCAGGCCTTACGAGACGACCGTGAAGCTGGTGGCACCGCTCACCTTGAGGATCTTCACCGGCGGGTTCTGGCGGTCACCCGTGCCCGACTCCACGGTGATGGTGCCCGTGATGCCCTTGAAGCCCGACGTGGTGGCCAGCTGCTTCGCGATGGCGGCGGAGTCGGCGCTGCCGGCCTTCTTGATGGCGGCGAACACGACATTGGCCGAGTCGTACGTGAAAGTGCCCCAGGTGCCCGGCGCCGTGCCGAACTTGGCCTGGTAGTCAGTGACGTAGGTCGCGGCGCCCGGGAAGGCGTCCGGCGACGGCACGCCGCTGAACACGCAGGTCTCTGCGTCGGTGACGCCGGCGGCCGTGATGAAGGCCGGGTCCTGATTGGCCAGGCCCATGAAGCACTTGGTGGTGTTGCCCTTGGCCGCCTCGGCCACCAGGTCCTTCGCGATGATCGCGCCCTCGGGGTAGTACGTGCTCACGTACACCACCTCGGGGTTGTCGGTGAGTGCGGTGGACACCTGCTTGCCGTAGTCCTTCTCGCCCGGCGTGATCTCCACCGACGACACGTTGATGCCCTGCTTGGTGAGGCCGGCCTTCAGGCGCGAGGCCATCGACTGCGTGTAGGCGGACGGGTCAACCAGCATCGACACCTTGGCGGGCTTGAGCCCGGCGATGTAGTTGATCTCGACGGGCGAGATCTGGCTGTTCATCGGCTGCGTGGTGATGCCGAACCCGGCCGTCTTGTCGTCCGACGTCATGCGCGCGATCGCGAGGCCACCCGTCTTGTAGATCGACAGGTTCTCGATGCCCACGCCCGAGTTGTACGGACCGATGACGGCCACGGCGAGCCCCTGGTCAACCGTCTGCTGCGCCACGGTCTTGCCGGTGGCGGGGTCGGCCTTGTCGTCAACCGGGATGATGTTGATCTGCTTGCCCAGCACGCCGCCCTTGGCGTTCACCTCGTCGGCGGCCAGCGTGACGCCGTTCAGCATGTCCTGGCCGCTCGCGGCCTGATCGCCCGAGAGCGGGGCCTCAACGGCGATGCTGATGGAGTTGGCCGGCGCGGTGGCGGTGGCCGTGGTGGCGGCTGCGGTGCTGGACGACGCGGAGTCGGACGACCCGCAACCCGCCGCGAGCACGGCGGTGGGGACGGCGGCGATGGCGACGGATGCCAGCAGCATCCTGCGGCGGGGAACGGACATTAGACTCCTCATCTGTTATTAGGATGACCAGTCAATTATACTGACCTCAACCGGTGCGGCATCAGGGTATTGCATCCGGTGCCGCCACCGACCCACCGCCTACCATTCCAGCCGTGAATGACCCGAGGTCAACCCCTCGCCCGCGAGGCTTCCTGGCGCATACGTCGCGCGCGGTCTACGGCACCATCGTCGCTACGGCCGTCATCGCCGCCGAGGCGTCGGCGCTCACTGACTGGGGCCCCTGGGAATTCCTCGGCACACTCGCAGTGACGGTGGTGGTGCTGTGGTTCGCCGAGATCTACTCGGATGTGCTCGGCGACACCATCGACGCCCCGCTCTCCACGCGCATCCGCCTGGCGGCCAACGAGCACACCGCCGTGCTCGAGGCAGCGGTGCCCCTCGGCATCCCGCTGTTCCTCGGCGGCATCGGGCTGATCGACGAGACCGTCGCGGTGTACGCATGCCTTGGCGTGGCAGTGGTTGCCCTGGGCGTATGGGGCGGGCTCTCAGCCCGCAACCGCGGCGGCGGCACGCCGCAGATCATCAGCGCATCGGTGTTCAGCGCGCTGATCGGCGTGGTCATCATCATCCTCAAGTCGCTGCATTGACCAGCACACTGCCGCTGCGGGACCAGCGCCCGCGCACGCCCAGGAGCCGCGGGCTCGTGGTGGCGCAGATCCTCGCCGAGGAGCGGCCCGAGGTGCCCATCCCCCTCGACCACCGCAACGCCTACGAACTGCTGGCGGCGGTGATCCTGTCGGCGCAGTGCACCGACGCCCGTGTGAACACGGTCACCCCCGCCCTGTTCGCCCGTTACCCCACGCCAGCCGACCTGGCGGCGGCAGACCAGACCGACGTGGAGGAGATCATCCACTCCACAGGGTTCTTCCGGGCCAAGGCGCAGTCGCTCATCGGCATGGCGCAGGCGCTGCAGGACCGCTTCGGCGGCGAGGTGCCGGGCACCATGGACGAACTGGTGACGGTACCGGGCGTGGGCCGTAAGACAGCCAGCGTCATCCTGGGCCAGTTGTTCGGGGTGCCGGCGATCGCCGTGGACACCCACGTGCTCAGGCTCAGCAGGCGCCTCGGCCTCACCGAGAACGACGACCCGGTGAAGGTGGAGGCCGACCTGAAGAAGGTGTGGCCGCGCGACATGTGGGCCGACACCGGCCTCAGGCTCATCTTCCACGGCCGCGACACGTGCCCGGCGCGCAGCCCCGCGTGCGATCGGTGCAGCCTCTACAACGCCTGCGTGAGCAAGGGCGCCTTCTAGACCCGAACCCGCCTAGAGGGAGGCGGGGGGCGGGGTGTCGCCCCGCTCGCGCAGGAACCGCTCGAGCTCGGCCACCAGGTCGTCGCCGGTGGGCAGGTCGCTCTCGTCCATGTGATCCTCGTCGGCGGCCTGCTCCAACTGCTCCACCAGCTGCTGCAGCCGG
>CANGAY010000120.1 GCA_947451735.1 Actinomycetota bacterium | reverse complement strand
TGCCCACCTTCCCCGACCGGGCCGCGGCGCGTGTGGGCGCCGACCCCGATGTGGTGCGCGAACTCATCCGCGGGCCGTTTCGCGACGACTACTGGGGCGGCCGCCTGCCGGAGTCGGCGTTCTGGGAGCGCCTCGGCGTGCCGGTTCCGGGCCCCGATGCGCGCGCGGCCATTCTCGACCTGCGCCCGCGCATCGACCCGGCGCGCGTGGCGGCGTGGCGCGAGGTCGCCGACGTGTGGATCATCTCGAACCACCGGCACGAGTGGCTGGAGCCGGTCCTCGCGGCAACGGGCATCGGTGAGGCCGTCGACCGGGTGATCATCTCGAGCATCGGCGGGCATGTGAAGCCCGACCCCGCGGCGTGGGCCGTGCTGTTGGCCGACGGCACCGACGCGGCCGATGTGCTGGTGGTGGACGACCAGGCGCGCAATCTCGACGCGGCCCGGTCGCTCGGCATCACCGCTGTTGCGGCCACCGGTGACCGCAGTTGGTGCGACGACGTGGACCGTTTTCTCGCGGCCCGGGGGCCTGCTACTCGCTGACGCCCTTGCCGTCGACGCTCATGTCGCTTGACGTGGGCGGGTCGGACACCACGAGGTCACCCACCGTGGCAAACCCGTAGCCCTGCTTCTTGAGTTCCTTGATGATGGTGGGCAGTGCCGCCACCGTGTTGGCGCGGTCACCACCGCCGTCGTGCATGAGGATGATCGTGCCCGGTGACACCTGCGACAGCACGCGCTGCACGATGGTGTTGGCGTCCGGGCGCTGCCAGTCGTTGGTGTCGCCCTCCCACAGCACCGACAGCAGCTTGTTCTTCTCGGCTGCCGCGATGACCGACGGGCTCACGGCGCCGTACGGGGCACGGAACAGGCGGCTGGCCACACCGCTGTCGTTGATGATGGCGTTCTGCGTGTCCACGATCTCTTGCTGCTGCTTCGCAGGCGACAGCTTGGTCATGTCGGCGTGGTCCCAGGTGTGGATTCCCACCTGATTGCCCTGCGCGATCTCCTGAGCCACCATGCCCGGATTCGCCTGCACCTCCTGCCCCACCACGAAGAAGGTGGCGGGCACGTCGTTCTGCTTGAGGATGGACAGGATCGACGCGGTGTCCTTGCCCGGGCCGTCGTCGAACGTGAGGGCCACCACCTTGCGACGTCCGCCGGCCCGGTGGATGCTCACACCCTTGGCGCCGATACCCACCAGTTCCTGGTCGCGCGGGCCCAGTTGGTTGGCGATGTCGGACGCGGCCGCTGTGACCGTGGGAATCACGGGGTCGGCTGCCGCCTTCGCGGGCGGGGCGTCGTCGCCGCGCGTGGCCAGCCCGATGGCGGCCACCACGATGACGATGGCCACGATGCCGAGGATGAGGGGATTGACCCTGCGCTTGCGCTTGGGCGGGCGTCGGCGCGGTGGCCGGGGACGTGACGATGTACTGCGCTGGGGTGGCACGCCCTGAATAATGCCGTGCCCCGCGGCGTCACGTGTTTCAGACGGTTCCGACGACGGTGCCCGGACCCCCAGCCAGGGCACCGCCGTCTCAACCGTTGATGGCTAGCTCGCGATCGCTGCGGGCTCGCCGGCGGCGCGCATGGCATCCCACGGGATGGTGATGCTGCGGCCGTCCATCTCCACCTCGCCGGCGGCACGGAGCTTGCCGAACGCGGTGGTCACGGCCTCACGCGAGGCACCGATGAGCGATGCCCACTGTGCGTGCGTGAGGTCGAGGCCGATCCGAACACCTTCCGGAGCGGCGGTGCCGATCTGCTCGGCCACCTGGTGCAGCCTGCGGCGCAGGCGGTCCTCCACCCGCATCTCCGACACGATGCCCACCGTCTCCCTGAGGTTGATCAGTCGGCTGGAGAGCGCGACGGAGAGGTTGACGCCGAATCGCGGGTAGCGGGTGATGAGTGCCTCGATGGCGTGCACCGGCAGCGGAGTGACGGCGCTCATCTCGAGTGCGGTCGCCTTGGGCGCCGACGCGAGTCCGAGCGATGAGTACACCGCACCGGGTTCAACAACTGCGGTCATGACCTCCGGGCCATCGGCCGGGCTGTCGTAGAGGGCGATGCGTCCCTGGCGGACCAGGTACACGTGGTCACCGCGCGTGAGCGCGGCCGGGGTCTCGGCATCCCGGGGCCAGCGCACCAGCGGCAGCTTGGCATCGAGAAGGTCGAGGTCCCGTCGTGGAATCCCGTCGAAGAGGTCCTGGCGCGAGAGCGCGGGCCGCATTGTGTCCCCTGGTGCGGCGGACGGGATTGTGGGGATCGGCGTGAGAGTGGCCATGCGGACAACCTCGCAGCAGGTTGTAAGAGACCTTTGAGGCCACCGGTAACACTTGGTGACGCGCATATTGAGGTCTGGCCGACCAGATGGGGGCATTCGGTAATGCGACCCCCCGATCACCGCATCACAGCGGGGGTTTGCCCGGCTTCATCAGTCGCACATGTGTTGGGAGGATGACACGGCGGCGGCCGCCATCCGGGCCATCCGGTCGCCTCCGGACATGCAGGTTCTGGCGTTACCCGGCCATCTCGAGGCGTCCGTCGGTGCGCACCACGCGGTCGGCGTACAGCAGTGCGACGGCGATGAGCAGGAACGGCTCCACCACCAGCAGCACCAGCGTGCTCCAGATCCCCACTGCCGTGGTGCGCGCGGTGCCGTCGAGTGCCAGGAAGATGGCGCCGCCGATGAGCTCGAGCACGAATCGCGCGACCGCGGCCACGATTGAGATGACCAGGTAGGCCAGGAACACCGTCCACCACGAGCCGCGCACGATCTCGCCGCTGCGCCGCAGGGCGTCGCGCACGCCCTTGCCCTCCACCACCACCGCCTGGCTGGCGAACAACCAGAAGATGGCCAGGAAGATGCCCGGGATGATGAGGGCGAACATGCCCACGGTCACGCCGAGTGTCGCCAGCACCAGCGCCCCGATGAGGTTCCAGAAGTGGGCGCCCACGGGTTCGAGGCTCGCACCCGCACCCACCGGGTCACCCAGCAGACGGCGCACGGTGGCCACCGAGATTGCCGCGCCGCTGATGGGCAGCAGCAGCACCGCCGGCACCACCGCCGTCAGCAGGATCGCCGCCGCGCGCCCCGTGGTCTCCGCGTCGCTCACCGCGTTGCTGGCGAAGGCCGAGATGATTCCCACCGGGATGACCGTGATGGCCGTGAGCAGGATGAACATCATCGGCTCGTTGCGGTACATGCGGAAGGCGTTCGACAGCAGTTCGCCGATTGACGTGGGTCCCGGCTGCACGGGGTGCGTGTCGTCGCTCATTCGGTCAGCCCTCGATCGGCTCGTAGGGGACCGCGTCGGCGACGAGGTCCTCCGGGTGGATGCCCAGGCTCTGCATGAAGAACGGCGTGAGCAGGTTCAGCGTATGCCTGCAGGCGGGGCACATGGGCAGCGGAGGCGGCGGGGGCAGGTCGGGCTGGGCGCCGGTGGCCGAGTAGGGCGCGCCGGCGTAGCGGGCACATGCCCCGCAGGGGTCGCGCAGGTCGAGACGCACCAGGTCCCAGCCGCTGGCCGTGATCTCGCGCATCCAGCCCTCGTGCCGCACGGCGTAGGCCTCGGCATCGGCGGCCAGTGCGGCGCGTGCGTCCGGGTCCCATCCATCGCGGATGGCCCGTGCGAATACCTCGGGCGGGTCGGGGATGCTGCGAAACCGCTCGGTCCACGCGTCGATCTCGGCATCCCAGTCCCGCGTGGTCACCCGGTCAGTCCTCGACGAAGTCCACGGGGACCTCGTTGGCGATGAGGCCCGCCTCCACGCCGCGGCGCAGCAGTTCGCGCACGGCCTCGCGGCCCTCCTCGCCGTAATCGAGGGTGCGGTCGTTCACGTACATCCCCACGAAGCGGTCGTTCAGGTCGTCGTCGAGCCCGCGGCCGTATTCGGCGGCGTAGGCCAGCGCACCGGCGCGGTTGTCGAGGCTGTACTGGATGCTCTCGCGCAGCAC
>CANGAY010000119.1 GCA_947451735.1 Actinomycetota bacterium | reverse complement strand
CGGCCCAGCCCTTCATCCCGCTGGTCAAGCTGTACCGCGAGGCACTCGAGGCATCGGGCCACGACCCCGCCGTGGTGCCGGTTGGCATCGGCTCGCACGGGTTCATCGCCGACACCTCGCAGAAGGCCGCCGACATCTCGGCCCCCGGGCTCATGGCCGCCATGAACCAGATCGGGCGGGAGCGGGGGTGGGGGCACGAGATCGACCGCGCCGGGTTCGACCGCATGCGTGAGCCGCACGCGGCCCTGATGGTGGGGAGCCCCGCCGAGGTGACCGAGAAGATCCTGGCCGAGTACGAGATGTTCGGAAACCGGCGCACGATGCTGCACATGGGCGTGGGGCACCCGCCGCACCGCGACATGATGCGATCCATCGAACTGCTGGGCACCGAGGTGGCACCCGCGGTGCGCAAGGAGGTCGCCCGCCTCGAGGGTGCGGCGGTCGCCCGATGACGGTGGCCGCACGCCGCGCGCGGCGGTAGGGTTGCGGCATGTCTGAGAACCAGCCCGTCAGCGCGACCACCGAAACCCCGCCGTGCCCCAAGTGCGGTGCGGTGACCTTCGCGACCATCCGCACCATGCGCGTGCACGACCTCGACGGCGCCAGCGCCATCGCACGCGACAAGAAGGTGCCCGTGTACCGGTGCATGCGCTGCCAGAATGAGGTTCCGCGCGAGGGCTGATGGGTCGTCCCGCGTGAGCGTCATCACGTCGCTCCGCGCCACGCCCGACGGGCGTGCGATCAGGGTTGAGAAGGACGGGTCCAAGTGGCTTCGTCTGCCCGTGCATCTGGTGGCCGACCTCGGCCTGTTCAATGGCGAGGAGATGGACGACGCCCGCGTGGCGGCCATCGAGGACGCCGCGGCACTCGAGCGCCTGTGGGAGTCCACCCTGCGCTACACGGTGGCCCGCGGCCGGTCGGATCGCGAGGTGCTCAGGCGCCTGCGCGACCGCCAGGCCACCGAGCAGCAGTCGGCCCGCATCATGGCCCGCCTTGCCGCGAACGGGCTGGCCGACGAGGACGACAACGCACGGCAGCGGGTGGAGCGTCTTGCGATGAAGGGCTGGGCGAAGCGTCGCATCGAGAGCGAGATGCTCGGGGTGGGCTTCCCGCGCGACACGGTGCGAAACGCGGTGGCCGACGTGCTGCCGGCCGACCACGACGCACGGCTGCTCGATGCGGCGGTTGCGCGGCGCGGCATTCCGGACGCTGCGGCCGATCGGCGCAAGATGGCCGACCGGCTCATGCGCCAGGGCTTCCCGCCACCGGCCGTGCGTGAGGCCGTGCGCCCCGACGACGGCACGCGCGACGAGGCGGTTGATGCCGCCGCGCCCGAGGCCGACGAACTCATCCGGCAGGTGCGGCGTCGCTATCCGCGGCAGGGCGACGACCAGGCCGAGCGGCGCCGTGCACTCGGCTGGCTGGCCCGCCGCGGGCTGCGATCAGATGACGCGCGACAGGTGCTGGAGGCCGCTGCCACTCCCGACGGCTGAGGCCGGGCGCTACGCCGTTTCGATGGCGGCGAGCACGCGCGCCAGGCGGTCCGACACCTCGGCTGCGATCGGCTCCAGCGCAGGATTCCCGACCATCCCGAGCATCTCGCTGGCGGCCACCGAGCTCACGCGGGTGCGGCCATCCACGCGGTACACCACCACGTTGCATGGCAGCAGCACGCCCAGCTCGGCCTCGGCCGACAGCGCCTTGTGCGCCAATGCGGGGTTGCAGGCGCCCAGAATGACGTAGGGCTCGCGGTCCACGTCGAGCTTGGCCTTCATGGTGGCCTGCACGTCGATCTCGGTGAGCACGCCGAATCCCTCGCCGGCGAGTGCCTGGCGGGTGGCGGCGACCACTTCGTCGAAGTCGCGGTCGAGGTCGATCGCGTGCGAGTACTGCATGGTGCCCATCGCTGCTCCCCTTGGTCTACGGCTGCTGGGGGAACTCCACGATAGCCGCACCCGAGGTGAGCCCCGCACCGAAGGCCACGAGACCGCCGAGTCCGGTGGGGCCCGAGGGCAGGTGCTCGGCCAGCGCGATGGGAATGGTGCTCGACGACGTGTTGCCCCAGCGCTCCACGTTCACCACGAAGCGATCGGCGGGCAGCCCGCTGCGTGCCTGGATGGACGAGATGATGCGGCCGTTCGCCTGATGCGGCACCACGTGCATGAGCTCGGCCACCGACATGCCCGATGCCGCGGCGGCGCGATCGAGCATGCGCAGCATCTCGCGCACGGCGCGGGTGTACACGCGCGGGCCGTCCATGAACAGGAAGTCCTCGAACTCGGGTCCGTGGTGGATCACCGTGCCGTCGTCGCCCGACGCCGAGAGCACCGGACGGTGCAGCAGGATCGGCGATCCCTCGGCCCGCTCGGGGCCGTGCACCACGGTGGCGGTGACGGCGTCGCCGAACACCACCACGGTGTCGAAGTCGTCCTTCGACACGTAGCGGGTCATGGCCTCGGCGGTCACCACCAACACAGCGCCGTCGCGGCGCTGCTGCAGCATGTCGTGCGCGCCCTGCAGGGCGTACAGGTAGCCCGAGCAGGCGGCCGACACGTCGTGCGCGGCCACGTCGGCCGGTCCGTCGTCAATCGCCAGCGCGTTCTGCACCATGCAGGCCACGGTGGGGCTCAGCTTGGGCGGCGTGCCCGTGGCCACGATGATGGCCTCCAGGTCGCCCAGCGACAGACCCTGCGACGTGAGCGCCTCACGCGCGGCCTGCGATGCGAGGGTCACCAGATCCTCATCGTCGCCCATCACCGGGCGCTGGCGGATGCCCGTGCGCTGCACGATGTCCTCTTCGCTGCGGCCGGGGAACCGGGCGGCGATGTCGGCGTTGGTGAGCACGTGCCCACCCGCGCGCACCGAGATGCCCGACAGGCCTACGGGCGCCGCCACCACGGCGGGGGAGGTGCTCGATGCCGGCATCACGGCGGGGCGCGCACCGGGCACGCGGCGCACGCGGATGGTGGGGTCTGCGGGCACGCGCCTGCGCGCCGTCGCCGCGCCCGGGGCGAGGCGGATTCGGGCCATCGGGGTGCCCACGGGCACGAACTCGTCGGTGTCGAGCAGGTCGCTGATGTCGCCCGATGCCGGTGCGGCCAGTTCGAAGGCGGCCTTGTCGCCCTCGCACTCGGCGATCACCTGGCCCTCACTCACGTGGTCGCCCTCGCCCACGAGCCAGTCGAGCACCATCACCTGCTGGTCGGCCGGGCTCGACCCGGCGGCCTCCACCACCAGCACGCCTGCCTCGGCGGTGCTCTGCGACACCTCAACCTCGAGGCCGCCCAGCATGTTGGCCACGGTGGTCACCACGTCGGCCACCGAGGGCAGCAGCTCCAGCTGGTTCACGTAATTGTTGGGCACGAGCGTGTCGGCACGGGCCACGCGACGTGTGCTGAGGTCGCCCTGCAGGTGGTCGCTCACCGCAGCCACCACCTCGGCGCCGAAGCCACCGGTGAGGTTGTCCTCGTGCACCACCACCAGTCGGCGTGTGCGCGCGGCGCTGGCCACCACGGCCTCCATGTCCCATGGCGCGATGCTGCGCAGGTCGATGAGGTCAGCGCCCACCGTGGCGGTGTCGAGGATGTCGGCGGCGCGCTCGGCGATGGGCACGGTGGCGCCCCAGGCCACCACGGTCACGTCGTCGCCACGGCGCGGGTGTGATGCGCGGCCGGGCGGCACGGGCAGTGCGTCGCCGGCGGCGCGGGTGGCGCGCGACGGATCGTTGAGGCACGTCTTGGGGTACAGGATGAGCGTGGGCCGGTCCCCCTCGAGCGCGGCCGTGAGCATGCCCGCGGCGTCGTCGGCGCTGCTCGGCATGCACACGTCGAGGCCCGGGATGTGCGCGAACGTGGCTTCCATTGTCTGCGCGTGGAAGGGGCCGAGGCCGGGGCGGTATGCGCCGCACGGCGCCAGCACCACCACGGGTGCCGACCACTGGCCGTCGGTGCGCCAGTGGATGGT
>CANGAY010000118.1 GCA_947451735.1 Actinomycetota bacterium | reverse complement strand
GTCAGCGCGTTGGCCCCGGGGCCCGTGCTGTCGCTGTTCATCGCCGTGCTGCCGCTGTGGCTGATGTTCGTCGGCATCGGGGCGGTCACCGTGCTGGCGGCGTCGTTCTCGCGCACGGGCGCCAAGGCCATCGGGTGGGGCACGGCGTTCGCGCTGGTGGCCTATGCCATCGACTACCTGTCGCAGATCTGGAGCATCGCCGAGCCGCTGGGGCCCTTCTCGGTGATGCACTGGTTCCGCCCGGCCAACATCCTGGGTGACGGATCGGCGCCGGCATCAACGTGGCTGGTGCTGGCGGGCGTGGCCATCGTGGCCACGGTGCTTGCGCTGTTTGTGACCTCACGGCGCGAGGTGGCGCCGTGAGGTCACGCGCAGATCACTAGTTGGTGACCAGGTTGCCCTTGGGCGGGTTGGCCTTGGCCACCTGCTGGAAGGCGGCCAGCGAGGGCTTGCTGCCACCGCTGTTGAGGAACAGCCCACCGGGCCAGCTCGGGTTGTCCTGCACCTGGAACCACATCACCAGCGGGATTCTGGCGCTCTTCACCTGCGGCAGCTTCCAGATCTGCTTCAGGTACGTGGCCTGCGCCGACGGCGAGAACGCCACCGAGCGGTACGGGGTCTTGGCCGTGGTGTACGACGACTCGGTGATGTAGATCTTCTTGTTGCGGCCACCCGGCAGGGTGTTGACCGCGGCGATGACCTTGTCGAGCGTCGACCACGACGGCACGGCCGGGGTCTTCTTCAGCGGCGGTGCGGCCGGGTAGATGTGCTGCGACACGGCGGTGAACTGCTTCATGCCCGCCGCCTTCAGGTCGGTGTACCACTGGGTGGTTCCGCGACCGCTCTTGTCGTTGCCGCCCTTGGGGCCGGTGACGCCCGCGATGACCACGGCCTGCGGGTTGGCGGCCTTCACCACCGGGGTGGTCTTGTTCACCATCTGCGCGTACAGCTTGCCCGCGACCGGCTTCTTCAGGTTGCCGCCCTGATACTGCGGGTACATGTAGATCTGCAGGTTCGGCTCGTTCCACACCTCGTAGAACTTCACCATCACCGGCCCGATGCCCGGGATGTTCGTCTTGCCGTTGTAGCGCGTGGCCACGGCCTGCATGAAGTCGGCGAAGTCCTGCGCACTGGTGGGGGCCTTGGAGTTCCAGCCCACACCGTTGACGCCCTGCGTGCCGCCGGTAGCCCAGCCCGGGGCGTTCCACGTGGTGACGATGGGGGTGATCTTCGCGGCCTGCAGCTGACTGAACATGGCGTCCGACCAGGTCCAGTCGTACGCCGGGTCGTTGGGGTCGGTCGCGTTGGCCGGGCGCGTGGGCGCGGCGGTGGACCAGTAGAGGTCAACACGCGTCACACGGGCACCCGTCTGCTGCAGCAGTGCCACGCGGGCCGGCAGGCCCGCGGCGGGCGTCACCGGCATGCGGTCGTCCTGCACGCCGGCCGTGGCGCCGAGGGCGGATGCCGCCGGGATGGCAGCGATGAGGGCGGCCGTAAGCAGGCCGGTGACGGGGGCTTTCACGTGCGACGACTCCAGTGCTCGGGAACGGCACGAGGGTAGCAATGCCCTCCGCTGCGTCCCGGAATACGGGTCTCCCGTATCAGCCACCCCGCCGTTCCGCGAAGAACGCGCGCAGAAGGGCGGAGGATTCGCCCGCGAGCACGCCGCTCTCAACGGGAATGCGCGTGGGCAGCCGGGCATCGCGGAACACGTCAATGGCACTGCCCGACGCGCCCGTCACCGGCTCAGGGGCACCCCACACCACGCGCTCGGGGCGCGCCTGCAGAATGGCCCCGGCGCACATGGTGCAGGGCTCGAGGGTCACGTAGAGCGTGCATCCCACCAGGCGCCACCCGCCCAGCGTGAGTGCGGCGTCGCGGATGGCCAGCACCTCGGCGTGCGCCGTTGGGTCCTGACGCAGCTCGCGCTCGTTGCGCGCGGTGGCGATGGGCTCGCCATCGCGCACGATCACGCACCCCACGGGCACATCACCATGGTCGGGCGCACGACGCGCCTCGTCGAGCGCGCGGCGCATCCAGCGCTCGTCGTCGGCGGTGCTCATGCCGCGCTGCGCCCCGCGCTCTGCACCGGTACGCCGCTGGCGTTGAACGCCACCGCGAACCGGTCGGCCAGCACGGCCGGGTCGCGCGCGATGGTGGCGGCCGCGGCGCGGGCGGCCGCCGGGGTGAGCCCGGCCACGGCCAGCACGGCACCGTCGTCGGGCGTCGTACCCACCGGCATCAGCACGGCCACCGCGCTGGCGGCGCTCACCGGCAGCGCGGCGCCTCCACCCGGCGGGATGAGCACCACCTGGCCATTCGCGATGCCGCCGGCAAGATGATGGCCGCCCGGATCGCCGGCGACGGACCGCCAGGTGGCATCGCGCGACGACAGTGTGGCGTCGGTGCCCACCAGCACGCGGAACGGCGACGACCCGGCAACCACGTGCGCCCCGGCCGCGCGGAGCGGCGCGGCAAGCGGGGCGTCGGCCTGCACCGTGGGTGCCACGTGCACGAACGGCTCGGGCCACGACCCCACCACGCCGCGGATGCTCATGGCGCCCTGCCAGTGGTGGTGATCCCACCAGGCCACGTCACCATCGCCCAGCGTCACCTCGGCCGCACCCACCGGCGACTCGATGCCGTTGACGTAGAAGAACCAGTCGGCGGCGGGTGCCGTCTCGGTGCCGCGCCCGAGCATCGACGCCACGAATCCGCCGCCGTATGCCGTCTCGACGGCCGTGACCGAACGCAGGTCGTCCATCACCGACCCGCCCGGCGCCACGCGTGCGGTGAGCAGCGTGTCGGCGCCGAAGTCGGCGGTGGCCACGATGCGCGCGGCAGGCTGCCCGGCCCCCGGCGTGGCGGCATCCGACTTGCGCGAGCAGCCAGCCGCCGTGATGGCCAGGCCGACAAGCGCAAGCGCCACCAGTGCGCGCGCCCTACTCATGGTGCAGGGCATCCAGCGGGTCGAGGCGGGCGGCACGACGAGCGGGCAGCACGGCCGCCAGCACACCGGCGATGAAAGCCACCACGAGGAACACCACCAACTGCAGCCACGGCACGCTGAACACGATTCCCTGATCGGCGAGCCCCAGCGAGAACACCCACGCGAGGATGACCCCCAGCACGATGCCGATGACTCCCCCGATGCCCGAGGTGATCACGCTCTCGTACCGCACCATGCGCCGCAGCTGCGACCGCGTGAGCCCGATGGCGCGCAGCATGCCGATCTCGCGCGTGCGCTCGGTGATGCTGAGCACCAGCGTGTTGACGATGCCGAACAGCGAGATGATCACGCTCATGGCCAGCAGCACATAGAGCAGGTACAGGATGCTGTCGATGCGCTTGCCGATCTCGTCGCGGTACTCCGCATTGGTGCGCACCTGCGCGGCGGGGTACGGCTTGAGCGACTGCGCCACGGCGTCCTTCACCTGCACCGGGTCGCGGCCCGGGTCGACTGTGGCCAGCAGGAAGATGGGGTCGCGGGCGGTGAACGACCGCTCGAAGGTGGGCGTGGCCAGGATGAAGCCCTGGTTGAACACATCGGGGTCGCGGTAGATGCCCGCCACCCGGAAGTCGCTGGAACGGCCCGTGGCAGTGGTGGCGTGGATGGGGTCGCCCACCGAAAGGTGCGCGCCCTGCGCGAACTGCTCCTCCACCACGGCCTGATCGCCGCTGAGGTTGGCAAGCACCGCCGGTGACCCCTGCACCCACTCGAACGACACCGCGCGCGATGCCGCCGCAGGGTCGAGCCCGTACACGGTGGCCGTGCCATCGCCCCGCACCCTGGCCTGCTCGGTGACCGCTGCCACCACGGCCCGCACGCCGGGGGTGCCCTCGGTTGCGCCGATGGTGCCGGCGGGGATGGTGCCGAACTGCCTGCCGGTGACGATGAGGTCGCCCTTCAGCGTGCTGTCGAGCGCCGAGTTGAACGAGGCCTTGAGCCCCTGCGCGAACACCGCCACGAAG
>CANGAY010000117.1 GCA_947451735.1 Actinomycetota bacterium | reverse complement strand
TGGTGGACGCCATCTTCTCCACCCTGGTGAGCGAGCAGGCGGTGCGCGCCATCGACGCCGCGTTCCGCCTGTACATCCTCCCGCAGGGCATCTTCAGCGTGGCCATCAGCACCGTGCTGTTCCCGACCATCTCGCGCATGGCGGCCAACAACGACTGGCCGGGCCTGCGGCGGTCGGTCGACAACGGGCTCCGGCAGATCTTCTTCCTGCTGCTGCCGGCGTCGGCATTCCTGATGGTGCTGTCGATGCCGGTGGTTCGGCTGGTGTACCAGCGCGGGGCATTCGATGGCTACTCCACCCAGATCACGTCCACCGCGCTGTTCTTCTTCACCATCGGGCTGGTGTTCAACGGGTCGAGCCTTCTGCTCATCCGGGCGTTCTTCAGCATGCAGCAGCCGTGGCTTCCCACTGCCATCGCCGGTGGCGGTGTGGTGCTGAACGCGGCGCTCGACGCAATCTTCTACAAGCCGTTCGGCGTGGGCGGCATCCCGTTCAGCACCAGCATCACCTCATTCGTCACCTTCATGCTGCTGCTGCACTTCCTGAGCAAGCGCACGGGTGGTCTCAACCTGCGCTACGTGCTGGACGGCTTTCTCAAGTCGCTGGCCGCCGCGGTGTTCGGTGCCGTGTTGGCCAGGTGTTCGTGGTACGTGCTGGACGGCTGGCTCGGCAGTTCGTTCTTCGCGCAGCTGATCGCGGTGGGCATCGGCGCGCTGGCAAGCCTGGTGGCGTTCCTGGCCATGGCCCAGGCGCTCAACATGCCCGAGCTCGCGGCCGGCCGAAGGCTGCTGAGCGCCCGGCACGGCGTGCGATAGGGTCGCCCGCGTGGATCAATCGCACATCAGGAACTTCTCGATCATCGCCCACATCGACCATGGCAAGTCGACGCTGGCCGATCGCATCCTGCAGCTCACCGGCGCGGTGAGCGAGCGCGACATGCAGGCGCAGATGCTCGACAGCATGGAGCTGGAGCGCGAGCGCGGCATCACCATCAAGGCGCAGGCCGTGCGGGTGCTCTACACCGCCGATGACGGCGAGACGTACCAGCTCAACCTCATCGACACCCCCGGGCACGTGGACTTCTCGTACGAGGTGTCGCGCAGCCTGGCCGCGTGCGAGGGCGCGTTGCTGGTGGTGGATGCCAGCCAGGGCATCGAGGCGCAGACGCTGGCCAACGCATACCTGGCCATCGAGGGAGACCTCGAACTGGTGCCGGTGCTCAACAAGATCGACCTGCCGGCGGCCGACCCCGAGCTGCACTCGCGTGCGCTGTCGGACCTCATCGGCGACGACCCCGAGAACGTGCTGCGCATCAGCGCCAAGACCGGCGTGGGCGTGAAGGAGGTGCTCGAGGCCATCGTCACGCGCATGCCGCCGCCCCACGGCGACCTCGACGCCCCGGCGCGCGCGCTGGTATTCGACTCGGTGTACGACCAGTACCGCGGCGTGGTGGCATTCGTGCGTGTGGTTGACGGCGTGCTGAAGGCCCGCACCACCCTGCGCGCCATGGCCACGGGCAGCGACTTCGACGCCGAGGAGATCGGCGTGATGTCGCCGCAGATGACCCCCATCGGGCACCTGTCGGCGGGGGAGAGCGGCTACATCGTCACCGGGCTGAAGAGCCTGAACGACCTGCGCGTGGGCGACACCGTGACGCTTGCGCAGGCACCGGCCACCGCGGCGCTGCCGGGCTACCGCGAGGTGAAGCCCATGGTGTTCTGCGGCCTCTTCCCGGTTGACAGCGACGAGTACCCCGACCTGCGTGACGCGCTCGAGAAGCTGTCGCTGAACGACGCCTCGCTGGTGTGGGAGCCCGAGACCTCGCAGGCGCTCGGCTTCGGGTTCCGCTGCGGGTTCCTGGGCCTGCTGCACATGGACATCATCCGCGAGCGGCTGGAGCGCGAGTACGACCTCGACCTCATCACCACCACGCCGAACGTGGAGTACGAGGTGACCACCACCGCGGGCGCGGTGCTTGAGGTGCGCTCGCCGGTTGACCTTCCGAGCCCCAACCACATCGAGCAGATCGAGGAGCCGTACGTGCGGTGCACCATGCTGGTGCCGCAGGATGGCGTGGGCGCGGTGATGGGCCTATGCCAGGAGCGGCGCGGGTCATTCGTGACCATGACGCCCATCGAGAACCGGCAGCAGGTGGTGTACGACATGCCGCTGGCCGAGATCGTGCTCGACTTCTACGACCAGCTGAAGTCGCGCACCCGCGGCTACGCATCGCTCGACTACGAGATGATCGACGGCCGGGTGAGCCCGCTGGTGAAGCTCGACATCCTGCTGGCCGGCGAGCCCGTGGACGCCCTGTCGATGATCGTGCACCGCGACAGCGCCTACGCCCGGGGCAAGGGGCTGGTTGACCGCCTGAAGGAGACCATCCCGCGCCAGATGTTCGAGGTGCCGGTGCAGGCGGCCATCGGCGGCAAGATCATCGCCCGCGAGACGGTGAAGGCGAAGCGCAAGGACGTGCTGGCCAAGTGCTACGGCGGCGACATCAGCCGCAAGCGCAAGCTCCTCGAGAAGCAGAAGGAGGGCAAGAAGCGCATGAAGCACGTGGGCAACGTCGAGGTGCCGCAGGAGGCCTTCCTGGCCGTGCTGCAGCTGGACGGGGACTCCCAGTAGTGACCGCCGGCGATCCCGCGGGGGTCGCGCATCTGTACGTGCACCTGCCGTTCTGCGCATCGCGGTGCGGGTACTGCGCCTTCGTGGTGGAGGTGGGGCGCGAGGATGCCCGCGATGCGTACCTCGATGCGCTCATCGCCGAACTGCACCGCGAGGCCTCGGTGCTGGGGCCGCTTGCGACTGTGTACCTGGGCGGCGGCACACCGTCGCTGATGGGGGCCGATCGCCTGGCGCGCCTGCTGGGCGAGATCCGGCCGCTGCTGGCGCCCGGCGCCGAGGTGAGCATGGAGGCCAACCCCGAGACGGTGGATGCCCCGTTGCTCGCGGCGCTGGCGGAGGGTGGGGTCACCCGCCTGTCGCTGGGCGTGCAGTCCTCCCGTGCGCCGCTGCTCGGCATTCTCGACCGGCGCGCCACACCCGACGACGCCGCGCGCGCCGTCGAGCTCGTGCGGGCGTCGGGTATCCCGATGCTGTCGGTTGACTTCATCCTCGCCGTGCCGGGCCAGTCGCCGGGCGACCTCGCGGCCGACCTGGGCTGGATCGCGGCGGCCGACGCCGACCACGTGTCCTGGTACGAGCTGGAGTTCAAGGAGGGCAGCGCCATCGCCAAGGGCGACATGGCGCCCGCCGATGAGGATCTGGCCGCCGACCTGTACCTGCAGGCGGTGGACGGGCTCGAGGGCCTTGGCTACCGCTGGTACGAGCTGGCCAACTTCGCCCGCGACGGTGCCGAGTGCCGCCACAGCCTGGCGTACTGGGGGGCGCGCGACTACCTGGGAATCGGGGTGGGCGCGGTGAGCACGCTGGGTGATGCGCGGCGCCGCAACGCCCCGGGCCTCGACCGCTACATCGCTGCGCTTGCGGGGGGTGATGCGCCGCCACGCACCCGTGAGCCGCTCGACGCCGACACCCGCCGCAGGGAGCGCTGGATGCTTGGAACACGGGTTGATCGCGACCTCGACATGGCGTGGGCCGGACCCCCCGACAACCCCGCGGCGCTCGAGCGGATGCAGGCGCAGGGACTGCTCGAGACCGGCCCGGGCACCGTGCGGCTCACGCGCCGTGGCCGTCTGCTTCAGAATGCAGTGATGCAGCAACTGATGGACTTCGCATGAGCACGCGCGCCGACGACACCGCACCCGCGCTCACCCCGCGCCAGGAGGAGGTGCTGCGCGCGGTGGTCGACCGCCACATCACCAGCGGCCAGCCCGTGGGCAGCAAGCACATCGCCGGGCACGACGGGCTCGAGTGGGCGTCGTCCACCATCCGGTACGAGCTGCACCGGCTCGAGGAGATGGGGTACCTCAACCACCCGCACACCTCGGCCGGCCGCGTGCCCACCGACGTGG
>CANGAY010000116.1 GCA_947451735.1 Actinomycetota bacterium | reverse complement strand
GTACGAGGTCTGCTGCTTCGTCTTGGCCGATGCCGTGGCCAGGATCTGCGTGGCGCTCTGGCCCGATGACCCGCCGGACGAGCCGGACGAATCGCCACCGCAGCCGGCGAGGGTGATGGCGGCGAGACCCGCGGCCGTGATCGTGAGCAGCAGAGGACGCTTCATCACGCCGGTATACCATGCGCCGCGTGCCGGAGACCGCCCTCGAGATCATCCCCATGGGGGCAGGTGCGGCCTTCGCGCAGCCCGATCAGGCGCAGTCGTCGTATCTGGTGCGCGCCGGCGACTCGTCGGCGGTGCTCGACATGGGCGCCGGCACGTTCAACCGGTTGCTGGGCGAGATGGACCCCTGCGACCTCGACGTGGTGGTGATCAGCCACCTGCACCCCGACCACCTGGCCGACCTGCTGGCGCTGCGCGTGTACATGGCGCACGGCCCCGGCATCGGGCACGGGCTCGAGGTGCACGGGCCGCCCGGGCTTGAGGCGCGTCTCGCGCCCGTGGTGGGCGGCGAGAGCTGGGCGGGCGTCACGTTCCACGACCTGCAGGCGGGGGAGGGCACCCTGCTCGCAGGCGATCTGGTCATCAGCCATTGCGAGGTGCCGCACCTGCCGCCCACCCACGCCATGCGGGTGGATCACGGCGGCAGGTCGATCACCTATGGCGCCGACTGCGCGCCCAACGACGCCCTGCCGGAACTGGCACGTGGCACCGACGTGCTGCTGCTCGAGTGCTCGTGGGGGACGGGCGAGCTGGTGCCGGGTGTGCCGCACCTCAACGCAGCTGCCGCGGGCGACATGGCCCGGCGCGCCGGGGCGGGCCGTCTGGTGCTGGTTCATGGCTATCCCGATGTGGACCGCGACGCCGCGGTGGCCGAGGCGCAGGCGGTGTTCGGCGGGCCCGTGGAATGGGCGCGCGAAGGCCAGCCGGTGCACGCATGAGCGAACCACCCGGGCCTCCCGAGCCACCCGAACGCCCGCAGGGCCCGCAGTTGCGCGCGGGGCGGTCGGTGGTGTTCGCCATCATCTTGAGCCTGCTCATCCCGGGGCTCGGGCACCTGTATGCCGGCCGGTATGGCCGCGCGCTCATCTGGTTCATCGGCGCCCTGGCCATCGGCCTCATCCTCAACCAGGAGACCACGCTCTCGTCGGGCTCGCTGGTGCTGGTGACGGCGCTCGGGGTGCTGGCCGCGGGTGACTGCTGGTGGCTCATGAAGACCGACCCGGTGGGCAGGTCCTGATGGCCGCCCTCGATGTCGGTGCGCTGCTGGCCCATATCGACGCCCTCGCGCCGTTCGCGCTGGCCGAGGAGTGGGACAACGTGGGCCTCATGGTGGGTCGCCGCGACCGCGAGGTCACCCAGGTGCTGGTGGCGCTCGACCTGCGCGCCGCAGTGCTCGACGAGGCCATCGCCACGGGCGCCGAGGCCGTGGTGGTGCACCACCCGCCCATCTATCCCGCGCTGTCGGCGGTGAGCGATGCGCGCACCGCCGGGCGGCTGGTGCTGCGGGCGGCCGAGGAGCACATCGCCGTCATCGCGGCGCACACCAATCTCGACTCCGCCGCGGGCGGGCTCAACGACCTGATGGCCCACGACCTGGGTATGGCCGGCGCGGTGCCGCTGGTGCCCGCGCCGGGTGACGGATCGGTGGGGCTCGGGCGCGTTGGCGATGTGGCGCCCACCACGCTCGGTGCGCTGTCGGCGCAGTCCGTGGCCGCATTCGCGCCGCGCCAGGCCAACCTCGGCATGGCCGGCGATCCCGACATGCCGGTGCGCCGGGTCGCCATCTGCACAGGTTCCGGCGGTTCGCTCATGCAGGCTGCGCGCGCTGCCGGGGCCGACGCCTACGTGACCGGCGACCTGAAGTACCACGACTTCGACGCGGCGGAGGGCATGGGCCTGGTCAACGTGCCGCATGCCGCGGTGGAGGCCCACGTGCTGCGCCAATGGACACCGAAACTGGCAGATGCGCTGGCATCCCATGGGGTGGTGGTCACGCCGTCATCGGTGGACACCGACCCATGGTTTGCGGCGTGCTAACTTTCCCCGGCCTCGCGGGTGTAGCTCAGTTGGCTAGAGCGTCTGCTTGCCATGCAGAAGGTCGAGGGTTCGAGTCCCTTCACCCGCTTCGCGATATCGACCCCGCCCCGGCGGGGTCGTCGCGTTTTCGGGAGTAGTGTCGGCGGCATGAACACCACCCGTGCTGTCTCACTGCGCCGCGTGGGGCTGTTCATCGCCCTTCTCGCCGGCGCGTTTCTCCTGGCCGTCGCCCTCCCCCGGGGTTCGGCCGCCACGCAGTCGCAGTCCGCGGCGCGCAGGTGCGCCAAGGGCTTCGTCAAGGTGAAGGGCAAGTGCGTGTGCCCGAAGACGAAGGTGCGAAAGGGCACCCGGTGCGTGGCGCGCACGGTGCCCGGCGGCATCCCCGGCGGCACGTCGGGCGCGACCCCGGGCGGCGCGGCCGGCACGCCTGCGGGCGCCGCTGATGGCCCGCCCTTCTCGCCGCCCTCGGCCAACCTGAGCGGCCAGGCCGCGGCCGACAAGCTGCTGCCGTACCTCACCAACGCCACGTTCACCGACTGCACCGCCATGTTCCCCAACTGCGCGGGCACGCAGGAGCACCGCTACGGATTCTTCGCGTCGGGCGTCATGTACTACTGCCGCCTCACGGGCGTGTCGGGTGCCGACATCATCAACGCGCCCGCGCCGTTCCAGATCATCGGCGCCGAGCAGAACACCACCGGCGAGTGGGGCGTCACCGTGCAACTGCAGTCGTACGGCAACACCACGTACTACACGTGGGATGTGCGCCCGAGCGGCGCAGTGACCGGGTCGTACTGGGGCCCGGGCAGCAGCCCGTACACCGACGCGCCCACCGAGCAGCTCAGCGGGCTCACGTGGGTGCGCGGCGCCCGCGACTGCACGTGGTAGTTGCCGCGGCACCGGGGCGGGGCTGGCACGCCGCGCCCCGGTGCTCTAGCCTCCGCGTCCCGCGCGGCGACCTGGCGAAATGGGAACGCATCGGTCTGCAAAACCGACATGAGTGGGTTCGACTCCCACGGTCGCCTCTTCCATGAACATCACCGCACACGACGCCCACTCACTGCGGCGATGGAATATCTGGCTGGTGGTGCTGCATGCGGCGCAGGGCATCGCGATCCTCGCGCTCGCCACCGCATTCAGCCTGCCGGTCATCATTCCGCACATGTCGGGCCCGCCCGGCAGTCCGCTCACGGGCTTCGACCCGGTGTGGGAACTGCCGCTGGCCATCTTCGTGGCCATCTTCCTGTTCCTGGCGGCGCTTGATCACCTGATCTGCGCGCTGCCCGGCACGAACGAGCGGTACATCCGCAACCTCGAGCGGGGCACCAACCCGTTCAGGTGGTGGGAGTATTCGGTGAGCGCGTCGCTGATGATGGTGCTCATCGCCATGATCACCGGCGTGGCCGATCTTTCGGCCCTCATCGCCATCTTCGGTGCCAACGCGGCCATGATCCTCTTCGGCCTGGTGATGGAGCAGCGCAACCCCGTGGGCACCGAGCGGGTTGACTGGCGCCCCTTCACCTACGGCTGCATCGTCGGGGCCTTCCCGTGGATCGCCATCGCCGTGGTGCTCATCCGCAGCCAGATGACCGTGGGGGTGCCCGGGTTCGTCTACGGCATCTACTTCTCGCTGCTCATCCTGTTCTTCTCGTTCGCCCTCAACATGTGGGCGCACTACGCCCGCAAGGGGCGGTTCGCCTCCGTCGTCTCCAGCGAGCGCGCCTACCTGGTGCTGTCACTGGTGGCCAAGTCGCTGCTGGCCTGGCAGGTCTTCGCGTCCGCCCTCTCGGGCTGAGCGGGGCGCGTCAGCCCGAGTAGGTCACCAGGATGTCCTGATTGGCGGTGCGCATGGCCGTGGCCACGCCCTCGTACACGGGGATGGCCGCGCTCTGGCTGCTGTCGCCCACCAGCGCGCTGGGCACGCCGTCCACGAGTCCGCAGGTCGGGG
>CANGAY010000115.1 GCA_947451735.1 Actinomycetota bacterium | reverse complement strand
GGGCGGGCCGCCGGCATCGGCCTCCACCGCCAGCCATGTCACCGGACCGGCGATCTCGGCCAGATGGGGCAGCGATGCGATGCCGATGCGCCGCGAGTCGGTGGTGGCCTCGCGGAGCGTCACCGTACGGGTCCATGACCCGCCGTCCTCCAGCCGTGCGCGCATCACCATGGCGCGCACCGATCCACCCCGGGCGCGTGCCCGTTCGGCGATGCGCGCGATGAGAATGCGCAGTGCGGCCTCGAGCGCCGGCAACGCGCCGATGGACTCCTGGAATGACACCTCCTCGCCCATTGACTGCGGCGGCACCCGCGGCGTGATGCGTGCGGTGTCCTCGCCGCGGGCCATGTCGCGTGCACGCACGCCCTCGTCCCCCAGGCGGTCGAGCACCGACGCATGGGGCAGCGCGGCCACCTGACCCATGGTGCGAATGCCCAGTTGCACGAGCGCCTCGTGCGATCTGCGCGACAGGGGCAGCCGCGACGCGGGCAGCGGAGCCAGGAAGTCGCGTGCCTCGTCGTGGTGATGGATGACCACCCCGGCGCGTGCGGCCTCGCGCGATGCGAATGGCGTGGGGGCCGCCCCGATGCGGCCACCGGCACCCACGGGCAGCGCCGCCCTGCTTCGGCGAAGCAGCGGGTCGATGCCTCCGTGCATGCGCACCAGCCCGTCGCCCTCGAATGCCCACGACTCGCCGTCGGCCCCGGGTTCGACCGCCGCACCCAGGTCCTCCAGTCGCAGGGTCACGCGTTCTGCCGCCGCGCGCGCGGCGTCGGGGTCGGGTACCACCAGGTCGAGCCCGGGGCACCTGGCCAGGGCCTCGCCCACGCGCAGGCCCGGTCGCACGCCGTGGGCCCATGCGGCAGGCGTGCACGGCCCGATGACCTGCGGTGCGCCCGGCACGGGGCCGAGGGCCACGGGGTCGTCCCACGCCGTGCGCGCCTCGATGAGGGCGATGCGGAGCGGGAAGAGCGGGATGAGTGCGGTGACGATCATGCGAACACATGTTCGCATGATCGCCCCGCGATCATCAAGCCCCCCGCATCAACTGCTTCCGGCTGCTCCCGCGATGGCGTTCAGGTCGACCAGGTCGGTGGGCGCCTGCACGTCAACCGGCACGTTCCAGTCCTTGAAGTCGACGCTGCCTGCGGAACCCTCCTTGGCCTTCACCTGCAGCGGGTACGGCTCACCGGTGGTGGCCACCGCCAGCGTGCCCCCGTTCGGGCCGGTGAGGATGACCGACGGCTGACCCAGCACGGTGTCGGTGCCCTTCACCGTGGGGTTCTTGCTCGCGCTGAGCAGGCTCGAGAAGAGGGTGTCCTTGTTGGCGATGTTCTCAAGGCCCTTGAAGCTGTCGGCCACCGAACCGGTGGACGGCACCTCGAACCACTTGCCACCCAGCACGCCGCCGGCCACCTTGCCGGCGTCGCCGCCCATCTTGTTGAACAGCGCCGCGGGCGCGTTGATGTAGGTCTTGCCCCCAGTCAGGCGGATCTGCACGGTCACGTTCTTCACCGTGATGGTGCCGTCGGCGACGTCCTTGCCGATGGCCATGTCGATGCTCACCGAATCCGATCCACCCTGGGGCACCGTGCCCACCACGGTCACCGACGTGGCGGCCTTGGCTGCGGCATTCGCCTTGGCCAGGATCTCCGATCCGCTGAGCGATGCGATGCCGTTGTCGGCAGCGGCGGTGGTGCCGGTGGTGGCCGTCGCAGCGCTTGACGCCGTGCCGGCCGGGGTGGAATCGCCACCGCAGCCGGCAAGGCCAATGCCGCCGGCCGTGAGTGCCACGACCGCGAAGGTCGCACCGATGCGTGTCTTCATCTGAGCCCCCATCAGTTGCCCGTGGACGTGGTGGTTGATGCGTTGCCGGCGCTCAGCAGCGCGCCGACGTCAAGGGCATCTGCCGGGGCCGTCACGTTGACCGGTGCATTCCAGTTGGTGAAGTTGATCGTGCCGGAGTTGCCGTCGCCGCTGCCTGTCACCTGAAGCGGGTAGGGCTCGCCGGTGGTGGCCACTGCCAGCGTGCCGCCCTTGGCGTCGTCCAGCAGCACGGCGGGCTGGCCGCTCACGTCGCCCGGGCCCTTCACCGTGGCGTTCTGGGCGTCCTTCAGCAGTGAGTCGAAGAGCTTGCTCTTGTCGGTGAACGACTGGAATGCGGCGACCTGCTGTGCCGTGGCCGAGTTGTCGAGCGGCACGCTGAACCACTTGCCGCCCACGAGCTGGCCGATGGCCGCGCCGCCGGTCTTGGCGAGCGACTCGTAGAACGCCGCGGGTGCCCGCATGTAGAACTTGCCGCCCACCAGGCGCACGTCAACCTGCTGGCCCTTGATGCCCAGCGTGCCGTCGGCGGCGTTCTTCCCGAGCGTCAGGTCGAGGCTGACCTGCTGGCCGTTCTGATCGATGTTGCCGGCGATGCGCACCGACGACGCGCTGTTGGCCGCGTTGGATGCCTTGGCGAGGATCTCCTGTGCGCCGAGCGACGCAACGCCGTTGTCGGCCGCAGCGGTGGTGCCGGTGCTGGCGGTGGCCGCCGCCGTGGCGCTGCTGGTGGCCGTGGAATCACCCCCGCAGCCGGCCACGCCGAGGCCGCCGGCCGTGAGCGCAATGGCTGCCAGGGTGGCGCCGAGGCGCCGCTTCATCACAGTGTCCATCCGTATTCCTCTCGGGAGTGCGGGGCGGGCATCAGGCCCGGGGGTTTCCCCAGTGGTCATCATGCACCAGCGTCCGCCACGGACGGCGCTTGGCCGCCATGGCGGGGGGGAGACCCACCGGGAACTCGGTGGGGTGGCCGAGCGGGGTGATCACGGGGATCTCCATCTCGGCGGGGATGTCGAGGAGCGCACGGAAGTCGTCCTCGGCGTACCAGTGGAAGACGGTGGGCACGGTGCCGAGCCCGCGGGCGCGCGCGGCCACCATCAGGTTCTCCATCGCGAAGCCCACCGACACCAGGTCGGCAACCCGCTCCCACTCGGCCTGGTCGTCGGGGAATGCGTGCCGCGGCACCACCAGGCCCACGATCCACACGGGAACCTGCCTGTAGTTGCCGAGCACCTGCTCGGCGTAGCCGCGTGCCCACTCGGCGTGCTCGTCGTCGCTCACGTCGGGGCCGGCGGGGCGCACGCTCTCGAAGTACTTGGCGCCGCCGCGGATGACGATCTCGGCCACCGCCGCGCGCAGTTCGGGGTCCTTCACCACGATGAAGCTCCACGCCTGCGCCATGCCACCGGTGGGGGCGAGCAGCGCCAGGCGGAGGATGGCGCTGATGTCGGCATCGTCCACCGGCTGGTCGGTGTACGAGCGCACGCTGCGCCTCAGGCGGATTGCCTCTTCGGCGTCCATGGGTCCTCCCGGGTCGACTGGGGCATGGCTGCCCTCACGCCGGGACTATGCCAGTCAGACGGCGGCGGTGGCCTTGGGTCGTGACGCCGGTGCAAGCGCCTTGCGAATGCGCTCTGCAAGCCGCTGCTCGAGGGTGGCGCGTGCCGCCTCGGGGCCGTCGCTCACCTGGCACCACAGCTTGAGGGGCTTCTTGTTGAGCGCGATGGCGTCCACCAGGCCCTTGGATACCTCTGCGGGTAGCCCCTTCTGCGACCCGGCCGGGATCTCGAGCGTCACCTTGTCGCCGCCGTCCAGACCCGTCCACACAGCGCGATCGAGCAGGTGACGGGCAATTGACCCATCGGCGTCCACCGAGCCCCGCTTGGTCTTCGCCTTCGACCCGCGCCCGCCGATGACGGGCTCCAGGCCTGCTGCATCCGGGTCGGCGCGGTCGGCCTCGATCTTCGCCTTGGCCTCGTCGAGCGTGATGTCGTGGTCGGTGCCGCGCTGGCGCTTCCAGATGACGTAGCCGCAGCCGCGGTTGCGCGGGCTCTTCCACGAGTTGCAGCCGTAGGTCTTGGGCCGGTCGACGATCATGCCGCCGCAGCCCGGGACCGGGCACTCGGCCACCGGCTCGCGCGGGGGCGTGGCGTTGGTCTCGCCGCGGGCCACCATGCCCTTGGCCTCCTCAAGT
>CANGAY010000114.1 GCA_947451735.1 Actinomycetota bacterium | reverse complement strand
TGCAGGGCATGCAGGAGGATCACCTGGGAACCGAGGCGCACCGCAGGGCGCGCACGCTCATCATCGAGGGCGCCACCACATGGCCGCCCGAGCTCACCGGCCTGCACGCACAGCTGTCGGCGGCGGCCGCGGACGGCGGCACCGAGGCCGAACTGCGCGACGCCTACTACCGGGTTGAGAAGCGGGCGCTCGAGTCGCACATGATCGCCGCACGTGCGGCGGGGGACGACGCGGAGTACCTGCGGCTGCAGGCGATGGTCAAGCGCATCGAGGGAGTGCTGCGGGGCGCGGCCTAGCCGCGCGCCACCACCAGCGCGGCCGACGCCCGCGCACGGGTGTCACCGCACGTGAGCACCACCGACGCGGTGATCACCTGCCCCTTGACGTCGTCGGGCATGCGGGCGGGCGGTCCGATCCACCGCACATCGGGCCGTGCACCGAGCATCTCGGCACGGGTGGCCCACACCAGCACCCGTGCCAGGGCGAGACCACCGGGGCTCACCGCCCCGGGGCGCCCCCGCGCAGCGGCGTATGCGTCATGCGCGCTGAGGCACGCCGAAAGGGTGAGGGCGTCGGCGGGATCATCGGGGTCGAGGGCGATCTCCGCCACGTCGAACACCGGCTCGGCACCGCCGTCACCGGCGGGACGAAGCGAGGGTGCCAGTTCACGCAGTCTGGCGGCCACCGCGAAGGCGATGGCCTGCGCCCCGGCCGCGAGGTCGGGGTCGTCAAGCGGGCCCGCGCCGGCGGGAGGGTTCACCGGCACGGCGCGGGCCCGATGGTCGTTCTAGGCGGCGGCGTCCGCAGCGTCAGCGGCGGCGTCGATCGGGGCCTCAGTCACCTCGGTGAAGGTGAACTCGTCGGGCTCGCCGCCGAGCCGCTCGCGCACGAACCAGTAGACGATGGCGCCGATGCCCACCAGCGCAAGAATCTTGATGAAGGTCTTCATGTCTCTCCTCGAGTTGCGAGCCGCGCCAAACCTAACACGCAGGGCCTGACGCGGTGTCAGTGCCCGTGTGCGGGAACATCGTGAGCACCACCTTTCCCACCGCGTGGTCGGCGCCCACGATGCGATGGGCCTCTGCCGCATCGGTCAGGGGCAGCACCTGGTGGATCACGGGCATCAGCCGGCCGTCTGCGAAGCGCGGGAGGGCCCACTGCGAGAACGCGGCCACGATCTCGGCCTTCTCCTCGAGTGTGCGGCCCCGCAGGGTGGTGCCGATGAGGCGGCCCTGCAGCGCGAGCAGCGCCCCGAGGTCGGCCTCGCCCCTGCGGCCGCCCACGAGGCCCGTCAGGACGATGCGCCCGAGGCGGGCGAGGCAGGCGATGTTCTCGGCCAGATACCTGGCTCCCACCAAGTCGACGACGATGTCGGCCCCGTGCCCGTCGGTCATCTCGCGCACGGCTGTCGCGAAGCCGTCATCGCCCACGGCAATGCCCTCGGCGCCCCACGGGGCTCCCGCCTGCGCCCGATCCACGCTGCGGGACGTGCCGATGCACCGCATCCCGAGGGCCGCGCACAGCTGGGCCGCGGCCGTGCCCACGCCGCTTGCGATGGAGTGCACCAGCGCCACGTCCCCCGGCGAACCCTGGCCCAGCGTCACCAGCGCGACCCATGCGGTGAGGAAGACCTCAGGGATGGCCGCGGCCTGGCACCAGTCGACTGTGTCCGGCACGCGCATGGCCTGGCCCACGGGTACGGCCGCCAGTTCCGCGTAGCCGCCGCCTGAGAGCAGACACATGACGCGATCGCCGATGGCGAGGTCGGTGTGGGTACCGGCCGGCACGTGCACCACTTCGCCCGCGCATTCGAGACCGATGATCGCGCTCGCGCCGGGGGGTGGGGGGTAGTGGCCTGCACGCTGCATGAGGTCGGCCCGGTTGACCGCGGTGGCGTGCACGCGCACCAGCACCTCGCCGGGCGCGGCGATGGGGTCGGGTGCGTCTGCGAGGTGCAGCACCTGCGGACCCCCGGGGGCGTCGAATGTGATGGCCTTCATGCGGTCACCATAGAACCAATGGGGACGGTGGGAGTCGAACCCACACCTGGTTTCCCAGAGCGGTGTTTGAGACCGCCGCGTCTGCCGTTCCGCCACGTCCCCGTGGCAGGAGGATTACTCCGTGGGGGTGATGCGGGCCAAGCCCTCCTCGACCGCCACACGGCGCGTTGCCGCGGCCACGGCCGGTGCGACGTCGGGGTTGAAGCACGACGGGATGATGTAGTCCTCGTGCAGCTCGTCGTCCGAGATGACCCCGGCGATGGCGTGCGCGGCGGCCACCTTCATGCTCTCGCTGATCTGGCGGGCGCGCACGTCGAGGGCACCGCGGAACAGACCCGGGAAGGCCAGCACGTTGTTGATCTGGTTGGGGTAGTCGGAGCGGCCGGTGGCCATCACGCGCACGTACGGCGCGGCGAGCTCGGGCATGATCTCGGGCGTCGGGTTGGCCATGGCAAACACGATCGGGTCCTTGGCCATGCTCTTCAGCTGGTCCACCGAGAAGGTGCCAGGACCGGAGAGGCCCACGAACAGGTTGGCGCCCTTGACGGCCTCGGTGAGGTCGCCGCGGATGCCCTCGGGGTTGGTGTTCTCGGCGTACCAGTCCTTCATGAAGTTCATGTTCTCGGTGCGGCCGTTGTAGATGGCGCCCTTGGTGTCGCAGCCGATGATGTTGGTGACGCCCGCGTTCATGAGGATCTTCGAGCAGGCCACGCCGGACGCGCCGATGCCGTTGACCACCACCTTCAGGTCCTTGATGTCCTGGCCGGTGATCTTGCACGCGTTGATGAGTGCGGCCAGCAGCACCCCCGCGGTGCCGTGCTGGTCGTCGTGGAACACCGGGATGTCGAGGCGCTCCTTGAGGGTGTCCTCGATCTCGAAGCAGGCCGGCGCGGCGATGTCCTCGAGGTTGATGCCACCGAAGGCGGGCGCGATGGCCTCGCAGACCTTGATGATCTCCTTGGCATCGTGGCTGTCCACGCAGATGGCGTACGAGTCGACGTCGGCGAACTCCTTGAAGAGCAGCGACTTGCCCTCCATCACCGGCATGCCGGCGGCGGCACCGATGTCACCGAGGCCCAGCACCGCGGTGCCGTTGGTGATGACGGCCACCATGTTGCGCTTGAGCGTGTAGTCGAAGGCCGATCCCGGGTCGGCGGCGATGGTGCGGGCCACCGATGCCACGCCGGGCATGTAGGCCACGGCCAGGTCCTCGCGGGTCTGCAGGCGCGCGCTTGGGACCATCTCGATCTTGCCGCCGTTGTGCAGACGGAAGGTGCGGTCCTCCGACGAGATGACGGTGACGCCGTCCACGGCACCGGCCGCGGCGGTCACCTCCTCCTCGTTCTCAACGCTGGTGGTGTCAACGACGAACTCACGTACCACGCAGCGGTGGTCGGCCTCGACCACGTCCATCGACGTGATGGACCCTCCCGCGGCGCTGATCGCGCTCGCGACCTCGGCGGACAGGCCGGGGCGGCCCTGATCCATCTCGAGGCGGAGGGTGACGCTGTACTGCGCGGACGGCGTGACTGCCAACTGGTCCTCCAGACCGTTTACGGACGCGGGCACTTTACCCGCCAGATGGAGATTCACCCCGAGTGTGGCGTCCCCTGCCGTCAATACACTCGGCTGCGTGAGCACCGAGTCCCGCACCACCGCGCCCGAGACCGCCCTCAACCCCGATGGCGAGATCCTGCTCATCGACGGCTACAGCCTGGCGTTCCGGGCGTTCTTCGCGCTGCCCGAGAGCATCACGCGGTCGGACGGCATGCCCACCAATGCCCTGTACGGGCTGGCCGCCATGACCATTAAGGTGGTCGAGGAGGAGCGCCCGTCGCGTCTCATCGTGGCGTGGGATCCACCCGGCCCCACATTCCGCGACGAGATCTACCCCGAGTACAAGGCCGGCCGGCGCGAGACGCCCGAGGGGTTCAAGGCCCAGTCGCCGCACTTCCGTCCCCTCATGGAGGCCTTCGGGGCCCTGAACGTCGAGAAGCAGGGGTTCGAGGCCGACGACGTCATCGGCACGCTCGCGAAGCGGGCATCTGCGGCGG
>CANGAY010000113.1 GCA_947451735.1 Actinomycetota bacterium | reverse complement strand
GGACGACTCCGTGGACGTGCCCACCTTCACGTGCCACACCACCTGCGCGTGGGCCCACCTGCGTGCCGTGATGTATCCGTCGTCGGTGGAGAACAGCACCAGATCGCCCGCGATGGCCGGTGAGGCCGCGGCCCGACCCGACAGCTTGACGTACCAGTAGATGCCACCCGTGGCGACGTTCAGCTGCTGCGCGTAGCGGCCGTTGGTGGCGAACACCAGACGCCCATTGGCGGCCACCGGTGGGAACTCCACCAGCGAACGGGCCTCCCGTTGCCACACCCGAGTGAAGGGCGGCGACAGCGCCAGTGCGGGGTTGGCGCGCGTGCGCTGCATGTCGTACCCGTATTCGGGCCACGATGTGGACGCGGGGTTGCCCGCCGGCGCCGCGCTGGCCTCGAAGCCCTTTGACGTGCCCAGCTGATCGCCCGAGTCCAGGCCACCCGACACCACGAAGAGGCCCGCGCCGATGATCGCGAGCACCACGCAGATTGCCGAGATCGTGAAGGCGATCGCCTTCTGCGACCGTGGGATGAGCCGCACGGGCGGGCGGGCCTAGGCCGTGGCGGCGCCCCGGCGCCGCGAGCCGCCGATGATGAGGGCGATGACGACGCCGAGCAGCAGCCCGATGACCGCGCCGATGATGATGGTGCGCGCGCGGTTGCGACCGCTGCTGCTCGACGACGCGCTGGTGGCCTTGGACACCACCGACGGCGCCTCGATCTGCTGCACACGTGCCAGCTGGAGCTGCGCGGTGGCGAGGTTGGTCTGCTGCGTGGCCAGCTCCGACGCCACCAGCGCCTGATTGGCACCCGCGCCCTTCAGCTGGGCGGCGAGCCCCGCCACGGCGAGGCGACCGGTGCGCACCTGGTCCTGCAAGGTCTTGAGCACCACGGCGTAGCCGGCATTGGCGCCACCGAGCGCGACGTCGGCGTACGTGTTGGCGAGCTTCACGGACATGTCGGCGCTGTCGGTGTGCGTGGTGATCTGCGCGATCGCCGGCTGATTCGTATTGGTGGTGCCCGGCGCCCGCGACACGGAGATGTCCGTGTCGGAGTTCACCTGTCCACGCGTGAGGCCCGTCTTGGCGGCGACCTCGTCCACGATGGCGTCACCCTGCAGGATGGTCGCCGCGGTGAGCGGGTTGGTACCGGCCGTCTGGGCCAGGTTGCCCATCATGGTCGTCGCCTGACCCAGATACACCTGCGACGACGCCGTGTACTTGGTGCCCCCCGTGAAGGTGAGCAGCAGCCCGATAAGGCCACCCAGTACCGCGGCCAGCACGATGTACCACTTGCCGCGCCAGATGGTGCGGCCGACGTCGCCAAGCGTGATCTCGCGATCAGATGCCACCGGTCATCGCCTCCTCGTCGCGGTGTGTCATGGGAATGAGCGCGTCACCGTCGCGCACCAGGATGTGCTCCGAGAGGAAGCGTGTCATCACCACACCCGACCGGTATTCGCCGAGTCGGGGTGCGACCTCCTCCCCGGCTGCCATCGCCAGGATGAGCGCCGGGTAGTCGCCACCGGCTGCCAACGGCAGCGGGAACCCGCCACCGAAACGGGTGTTGATGTCGGTGATACCCAGGATGTGGTCGCCCGCGCGGAAGCACTGGATGGTGCAGGGGCCCACCAGGCCGATGCCCTCGATGGTGCGCGCCGCCAGATCCACCAGCTGCGGGTCGTCCAGGGTCTCGCCCTTGATCTGCTCGCCGCCCTTGCTCTGCAGCATGGCGCGGGGGATGGCGGCGATGGCGCGTCCATCGAGCGACGCCAGGCAGTCGATGCTGAACTCCTCGCCGGGCAACGCCTGCTGCAGCACGCTGGCCACGGGCGTGCGCGCCAGGTTGAACTCGAGCCCGTCGCGGTCCTCGCACCGGTGGATCCAGCGCCCCGCGAAGCCGATGCGCGGCTTGATCATCATGGGGTAGGGCAGCGCCCCGCGGTCCACGGCGTCCACCTGCCACGTGGGCGGTGACGGCAGGCCGGCGGCCTCGAGCATCTCGTGGCACAGCCACTTGTCCTGGCATCCCGCGGCCACCTCAGGTGAGGGCAGGAACACGCGGGCGCCGGCGGCGGCCACGAGCGGTGCGGCCTCGGCGAGGATGACCGGGTCGAGGTCGGTGAGCGGCAGCACGGCGCCCACGCCCTCGCGTGCGGCCACGTCGGCCACCGCCTGGCCGTAGCCCGGGTCGTCCACGGCGGGCAGTTCCACCACCAGGTCGGCCGAGTGCAGCGACGGCGACAGCGGGTCGAGGTCGCTCACCACCACGCGGCCGCCCTCGCCGCGACGGGCGAGCGCGTCCTGGAAGGCCCGGACGATGTCCACGCGCTGGCCCGCGCACGTGAGCAGCACACTCGGGCGGTCAGGCACGTGCACGCTCCGCCAGGTCGAACCCGCCCTGCTCACCGCGGTACTCGCCTTCGCCGCGCACGATCACGCGCACGGTCTCGAGCATGATGCGCAGGTCGCGTCGCATGCTCCAGTTGTCCACGTAGTCAACGTCCATGGCGATGCGCTGCGACCACGGGATACTGGCCCGGCCGCGCACCTGCGCCAGGCCGGTGAGCCCGGGGCGCGCCAGCAGGCGCCGGCGCTGGGTGGCGTCGTACTTCTGCACCTGCGACGGCACCGTTGGCCGTGGGCCGACGATGCTCATGTCGCCCTTCACCACGTTGATCAGCTGCGGCAGTTCGTCGAGCGACAGGCGCCGCAGGATGCGCCCGGCGCGGGTGATGCGCTCGTCGTCCTTCATCACTGCGAGGCCGCTGCCCTTGTGCTCGGCGTCCACCACCATCGAGCGGAACTTGAGCACGGTGAACGGGCGCCCGAAGGCACCCACGCGCTGCTGGCGGAAGATGGCCGGGCCGCCGTCCTCGGCGCGCACCCACAGGGCGATTCCCGCCATCACCGGGGCGAGCGCAATCGTTGCGGGCACGGCGACCGCGAGGTCGAAGGCGCGCTTGGCGCTGCCACCGACGGGACGAGTCAGCGGCACGTCGCCGGTCTCGGTGTCGGGAACGATCTGGGGCACGTCTCCCGCACGGTAGCGGAGCGGTTCACCGGACGGTGCAACGGGCATCAGCGACTCTTTCGGATACGCCGTTTGCGTGGGCTGGCGGCCAGATCGTCCACCAGGCGCACGAAGCGCGCCGCGAGCACCTGGCGGTCGTACTCGGCCAGCGCGTATTCGCGGCCCGCGGCCCCACGGGTGCGGGCCTCGTCGCGCTGCGTGGCGATCTGACGGATTGTCGCGGCCATTGCCGAGGGGTCCTCGGGCGCCACGTTCCACCCGCAGTGCGCGCGGTCAACCAGGCCCGTGAGCTCACCCACCGGGGCCGCCGCCAGCAGCGGTCGCCCGGCGGCCATGTAGTCGAAGGTCTTGTTGGGCAGCGCACCCGCGAACAGCGGCATGTCCTGATACGGGATGAGCCCAAGATCGGCGCGCTCCAGGTACGAGGGCACCTCGCGCTTGGGTACGGAGTCGACGAACGTGGTGTTGGTCAGCTCGAGGTCGCGCGCCATCTCCTGCAGCATGGGCTTCTGATCGCCACCGCCCACCAGCACCACGCGGATGGCCGGGTCGTCCTCCAGCATCTTCGCCGCCTGCAGCACGGTGCCGAGCGACGAGTACGTGCCGTGGTTGCCCACGTACATGGCCACGAAGGCGTCGTCGGGCACGCCCTCGATGCGCGCGGGTGCGTGCTCGCCGCCCGCGATGTCGAGGTCAACCCCGTTGGTGATGAGGCTGATGCGCCCGGCGGGGATGCCCTGGGCGATGATGCCGTCGCGGATGCCCTCGGTGAGCGCCACGATGCGGTCGGCGCGCCGGTAGGCGTAGTGCTCCATCCTGCGCGCCGCGGTGATGACCTTGCCGTCCTTCACCACGCCCATGGGGATGATGGAGTCGGGCCACAGATCGCGTACCTCCAGCAGGAACCGCGCACCGCGTGCCCGGGCGAACGCCGCAGCCGCCGCGGCGGCGGGCAGCGGCGGGCTCGACGCCACCACCACGTCGGGCCGTGGGATGCGCAACTCGGCCAGCACCGACCACATGGCGAACGTGGCGTAGT
>CANGAY010000112.1 GCA_947451735.1 Actinomycetota bacterium | reverse complement strand
TGTGGTGACGGGCGTGGCCGGGCGCATGCACGGCACGCAGCACGCGGCCGCCGCCAAGCGGCACCTCGTGACCGTCCTCGGCGATGACGATGCGGTCCTCGGGCACGGCCGCGAGCCCGCCCATCACCGGCATGAGCCGCCCGAAGAGCGCGGCGGTGCCCTGCACCAGCCGGTCGGGCTCAACGAGGTGGCGCGCGCCCCGCGGGTGCACCACCACCGTGGCGTTGGGGAATGCCTGCGCCAGGTCGCCCACGGCGCCGCAGTGATCGAGGTGCACGTGGGTGAGCACCAGCCATGCGAGATCCTCCGACCCCAGGCCAGCCTCGTGCAGGGCATCGCGCACCGTTGCCGCGCTGGTCTGGGCGCCGGTGTCCACCAGCGCGGGCGAATCGCCCTGCACCAGCTGCACGCACGTCATGCCCGGGATGCCACCGAGCAGGGTGTCGATCTGGATGATGTCGCCGGGGTGCACGTCCATCGTCACGAGTCTCGCATACCCTTGCGCCATGTCGAACGAACGTGAAGTCGCATGGGCCGCGGCGGGCGCCGCCTGCGCGGCGCTGGTGGAGGATGGAATGCGGGTGGGCCTCGGCACAGGCCGTGCCGCCACGGCGGGCATCGTGGCGCTCGGGGCCCGGGTGCGCGACGAAGGGCTGCGCATCACCGGTGTCGCCACATCCGACCGCAGTGAGCAGGCCGCCCGCGATGCGGGTATTCCCACCGGACCCCCCGGGGCGCCCCTCGACCTCGCGTTCGACGGTGCCGACGCCATCAACCCCGAGGGGCTCTGCGTGAAGGGCGCGGGGGGCGCGATGGTGCGCGAGCGCGTGCTGGCCGAATCGGCCCCCAGGTTCCTGGTGCTCGTTGACGCGCCCAAGATCGTCACGAGCTTGGATGAGTGGGGAATCCTGCCGCTTGCGGTGGTGCCGTTCGCGGCCGACCGCGTGACCGACCAGCTCGCAGAACTCGGCCCCACCCGGCGCGATGAACTGAGCGACGACGGCATGGTGCTCATCGACCTGCATCCCGCCGCGGGTGCCGACTGGCGCGCCGTTGCCGATCGCGCGCGGGCACTGCCCGGGGTGCTCGATCACGGCCTGTTCCACCTGGTGCTCGCCGATGTCCTCATCGGGCACCCCGACGGAACGGTGACCGCCGCCGGGTGAGCGCGCTCGCATCCGCATCGGCAGCCGCAGCGAGGGCTGCGGGCAGGGCGTCACGCGCCCTCGGGCGCGGCGGCGGCACATCGGTGCCCGGGGTCGTGCTGCTCAAGATCAACCCGGGTGCCGTTGGCACGCTGGCCGCGGGTCTGGGCGGTGGCACGGCCCTGGTGTCGGCCACCAATGGCAAGACCACCACCACGCGGCTGCTGGCCGGTGCGCTGCGCGCCGGGGGCGCCGAGCTCATCACCAATGGGGCGGGCGCGAACCTGCTCACCGGCGTGGCCGCCGCCCTTGCCGGCACGCGTCCCCGCCACCGGTCCACCGCGCGCGGGCTGTTCGAGTGCGATGAGGCGGCCCTGCCCGCCGTGGCCGAGCGCGTGCACCCCCGGGCCATCGTGCTGATGAACCTGTTCCGCGACCAGCTCGACCGGCACGGCGAGCTCGAGGCCATCGCCGATCGCTGGCAGCACATGCTCGCCGCGCTCCCGGCCTCCACCCAGCTGGTGCTCGGCGCGGACGACCCCGCCATCGCCGCCCTGGGTGATGGCCGCGACGTCATCTGGTTCGGCATCGACGACCCGGCGGTCGCGATGGATGCCCTTCCCCACGCGGCCGACTCCACGCGCTGCAGGCGGTGCGCCGAGCCACTGGCGTACGACGGAATCTGGATCGGCCACCTGGGCCGCTGGCGGTGCCCCGCATGCGGCGATGCGCGTCCGGAGCCCGACGTGTGCGTGGTGCACGCGGGCCTGAGCGGCGCCACCGGTTCCACACCCCGACTCCGCACCCCCGATGGCGAGGTGACGCTGCACCTGGCGCTCCCCGGTCTGCACAACGTGCTGAATGCCGCCGCGGCGCTCGCGGGCGCCATCGCCATGGGCGTGCCAGCCCGTGACGCAGCGGAGGCCATCTCCACCGTCCCCGCCGCATTCGGCCGTGCCGAGACGATCACGGTCGACGGGCGCGATCTGGTGCTGCTGCTGGCGAAGAACCCGGCGGGGGCGAACGAGAACGTGCGCACGCTGCTGCTCGACCCCGGCGAGCACGACCTGCTGGTGGCGCTGAATGACCGCATCGCCGATGGCCGCGACGTGTCGTGGATCTGGGATGTCGACTGGGAGCCGTTGCTGCCGCGCGTGCGCCGGCTCACGGCCACCGGCGAGCGGGCCGCCGACCTGGCCCTGCGATTCCGGTATGCCGGACTGCCCGACGATCGCCTGCATGTGATCGCCGACCACACCGCCGCGCTCGCCAGTGCGCTCGCGGCCACGCCCGAGGGCGGTCGCCTCGAGGTGCTGCCCACGTACACCGCCATGCACGACATCCGGGCCGATCTGGTGGCGCGTGGCGCGGCCGGGGACTTCTGGGATGACTGAGGCGGTCTCCATCAGCCCAGCCCGCGGGTTCGTGGCCGAACACGCGCACTACCGCGACGACGGCGGCTTCTGGGAGACCCATGCCGTTCGGCTCGGCGGGCCGGTGATTGATCTCGGCGCCGCGGTGGGCAGAACGGCCATCCCCATCGCCGCGCTCGGCATCCCGGTGGTGGCAGTTGACGCCGACCCCGAGATGCTCGCCGTGCTGCACGAGCGCGCGCTGCACGCCGGCGTGGCGAACCACATCACCACGCTCGAGGGGCATATGGGCGCCTGCGCGCTGCCCGGTGACGCCGCTTTGGCCATCGTGCCCATGAACACGCTGCAGGTGCTGGTGGATGCCGACGCGCGCATGCGCGCGTTCGCCGACATCGCACGGGCACTTCGCCCCGGCGGCGAGTTCATCTTCGACCTCAGCGTTCCCGACCTCGACGACATCGGCGAGCGCCTCGGCCACATCATCCCCACCGGCGAGCACACCGATGAGGACTCGGGCGCGTTCCTTGCGCACACCGCGGTGTACGACGCCATCGACGTGGACACGCGCACGCTCGACTTCCGCGTGATCATCGACCGCACATTCCCGGACGGCACCCGGGCACACGACGAACGCCACCACCACGTGCACCTCTACACGCCCGATGAGGTGCGGGCGCTTGTGACCGGAGCGGGCCTCGAGGTCGTCGCCGTTGACGCCGGGTTCCGCGGCGAGCCGTTCGACCCGCAGCACTCCGAGCGTCAGGTGTGGCGGTGTCGCAGGCCGGGAGCGCACGCATGAGCACCGTCGTGCGCCTGTGCCACCTCTACCCGGACGAGATGAACATCTACGCCGACCGGGGCAACATCGCGGTATTCCAGCGGCGCCTGGAGTGGCGTGGCATGTCGCTTGAGGTGACGGCCGCGGGCCCCGGCGAGCGGGTGGACCCGACCGCCCACGACCTCATCTATCTGGGCGGCGGGCAGGACCGCGATCAGGCCGTGGTGGCCGACGACATGGCGCGCACCAAGGGCGACGCCATCCGGTCGGCCGTGGAGGACGGCGTGGCGTTCCTGGCCGTGTGCGGCGGCTACCAGCTGGCCGGACACGGATATACCGGCATCGATGGATCGCGCATGCCCGGCATCGGGCTGCTGGACGCCGACACGGTTGCGGGCGACACCCGCCTGATCGGCGACGTCCTCATCGAGGCCACCCTGGACAGCGCGTCCCATCAGGTGGCCGGGTTCGAGAACCACGCGGGCCGCACCGAACTGGGAGCGGGTGCCACGCCCCTCGGCGCCGTGCTCGCGGGCCACGGCAATGACGGCACGAGCGGCCACGAGGGGTGCACGCGCCTGCGCGCCATCGGCACATATCTGCACGGGCCGCTGCTGCCGCGCAACCCCTGGCTGGCCGATCGCATCCTCGCGTGGGCCATCGAGCACCGCACCGGCCAGGTGCCCGTGCTGGCCCCGCTTGACGACACGCTCGAGCACGCCGCGCACGCCGTGGCGGTGGGACGCGCGCAGGGCGATCGCCGCGAGCGCCTGATGGGTCG
>CANGAY010000111.1 GCA_947451735.1 Actinomycetota bacterium | reverse complement strand
GTGGCGGTCAATGCCACGGGTGAGTGGGATCAGCAGCCCTTCCGTCCCAGGCGCGGCCAGGTGGTGCTCACCGTCGGATCGGTCAAGGGCCCGATCGCCCAGGTGCTTTCCAGGCGCTACCGGCTGGTCGCCTATTCAGGTGCCAAGTACTCGCGCGCGGCGCTTCTTGCCAACCCCTCGCGCTACCGCCAGGTCACCGGCATCGTCATCGGCACCGGTGTGAGCCAGTCGCGCCTTGCCGGGCTCGACCTCGCACGATCGCTGCACAACGACGGCCGCCTTGTGGCCACCACCGCGCGTAACGGCGTGCTCGACCGCCACATGTACGTGGTCAGTCACGCACACACCGGTCAGGGCGGGGTCATCCTCCGCCGTGAGGCCCCGCGCCTTGGATATGCGGTGCACTCCTACCCGCAGATCCGCGAGCCCATCTTCGCAAGCACCCGCGTGGGCGCCGCCAAGGCGCGCACCGATGCGGCCACCTTCACGCCTGCCATCCGCACCGCCGCCGCTGCCGTTGCCGCGCGCAAGCTGATGTCTGCGCTTTCCAAGGCCGAGCGCCTGGCCCCGGTTCCGAAGGCCGGCAAGCGCAAGAGCGAGATGCAGTCGTCAACCTCAAGCGACCCGGCCACGGTGACCGCAGGATCAGACGACGCGGCGTACTACACGGTGCCGGTGAACCAGTACATCTCGGCCACGGTGACGGCCGGCAGCATCAACAGTGCGCCCATGCCCGCCGGCACGGTGGGCTCCTCACCCGGGTGCTGCACCGTCCAGACGCCCCTCACCGTCGTCTGGGTGGGCACCTTCGTGACGAACAGCGCCGACATGGTGTTCGCTCCGTATCCGGCCGGCTATCCCCCGAATGCGTGCATGGAGGGGTCTGAGGGCATCTGGACCGACACCAGCGACACCACCTACAGCATCGCGCCCGTGTGGGCGTGCGCGCCGACGCCCACGGAGTCGTACTGGGGGGCGTGCTCGGCGCAGTCGAACAGCGCCTGGGCCTTCATCATCACGCTGGCCACGCAGAACGGCGCCGTGGGAAGCCCGGTGCCCTTGGAGACCAACGGCAACGACGGCGCCACGCGCAGCCCCGGCGTGGTGGCGTGGAACTGCCCGCTGTACCCGGCCGGCATGCTGCAGCCGCAGACGATGGGCATCACCTACAACCCCATCTACACGGTGTCGCTGGCCCAGAGCACCAGTGAGGTGACCCAGCAGGCCGTCACCGAGACCAACTCGGCGCAGTTCGACGCCCTCGCCACGCCGTCGTCGGGCATGGGGGCGGGCACGTTCAACATCACCACCGGCATCGCATCGCCCGGGCAGTCGCCGTCCAGCGCCTCGGGCTCCGAGGCCGGGCTCGGCCTGTCCATGGCCTACCACTCCATCGATCTGGCCTGCACGTCGTGCACGGGCACCAGTGGCGGGTCGATCCTGCCCGTGTTCGAGTCGGGGTCGTCGTCGCCCACGCAGCAGGTGACGCAGGTGTCGGGTGGCAGTTCCACCGGCACCAGCAGCTCAACCAGCACCAACTGGTCAACCTCCGTCGACAAGACCTCCAGCTGGGACGTGTCGGAGACCCTCGGGTTCTTCGGGCCGGTGCCCACGGGCTCGGTGTCGGGTGGGTACGGGCAGAGCACGTCCACCACCAACAGCAACGGCGGCAGCACCAGCCAGGGCACGTCGCTCAACTCGTCGGTCAACTTCACCACGAGCAACTGGACCACCATGCCGGTGCAGGGCAGCACGCAGGCCCAGTACACCACCTACTCCACAACGGTGACGGGTGCCGAGGGTGCCCAGGCCAACGCGGCGTACAGCCTGCCGTTCCCGTCGAGCGCCACGAGCAACGAGGGTGGCTTCATCGCAACGCCGTCGCAGTACGGCGGCAATGGCCCTGCGCCCACCTGCACCCAGGGTGCCGGGTGCGCACCGCCGGCGCTCGACCCGCAGCCCGCGGGCAGTGGTGAGAACTTCACCGGCTTCACGCAGGGGTCCACGTCGTACTTCACGCTTGACACCAGCGGCAACCAGCTGGGCGTGGGCAGCGCGACGCCGTGGGTGGCCGACAACTTCTACCTGTTCGATCAGGGCACCACGGGCACCGGCAGCGGCATGGCAGCGAACTACCTCGAGCTGCAGGTGCTCGGGCAGTCGCAGGTGTCGGTGAACGCCCCCAGCATCGGTACGTCGACCAGCACCACATCAAGCGGCGCGAGCGGTGCCGAGGGCATCACCACCTATTACAACGCCGAGGGCCAGGTGGTGAACAGCGCGAGCGACGCCACCTACCAGACCACGGGCCTCGACCTGTGTGCGCCGCCGGTGCTCACTCCCGATCTCTGGACCAGCGGCTGCGACAGCGACCCCGACTTCTCGGGCCCGCCCGCCGTGTACTCGGGCGCCCCGCCCACCATCACCACCACGACCACCCCGAACCCCTTCGTGTACGACAGCTCGGGGCAGGCCGAGGTGCTGGCGCCGGCGCCCCCGCTCACGTGCAACCACGGCTCGTGGTCGGGCAACCCCACGTTCACCTACCAGTGGCAGCAGTGGAGCCCCATCTTCGGCGACTGGCAGAACATCAGTGGCGCCACGTCGGCCACGTACACGCCGTCCGCGTCGCTCTCCACCAGCACCTACTTCACCTGCATGGTGACGGCGACCAACGCCCTGGGCGCGGTGAGCGAGCCCGCCGCCAGCGTCGAGGTGGTCGTCTCCGGGTAATGGGGCCCCGGTGACGGCGCGAAATCGTCTTGCCGTCGCCCTGGTGGGCGTGGCCGTGCTGCTTGCGGCCGCGCTCGCCGCGCTGTTCCTGATCGCCCCGGCGTTCGACGGCCCCGACCACTCGGCTGCCGCTGGCCGCCAGGTGTTCGCACAGGCGGGATGCGGCGGGTGCCACTCGCTGGCCGCGGCCGGATCCACCGGCACCACCGGCCCGAGCCTCGACGAGGTTGACCCATCGGCCGCCGTCGTCACCCGGCAGGTGACGAACGGGGGCGGGGGCATGCCGTCATTCCGCGGTCGTCTGTCGGATGATCAGATCGCGGCGGTGGCCACCTTCGTGTCGTCCAACGCGACCGGCCAGGCGGCCAGCGGGGCGTCGAAGGTGTTCCGTCCATCCACGCAGCAGGTGGCCGACTGCGCCACCACCGATCGCCGGTGCCTCGAGCAGGCGTACGGCAATCTGGCCTACCGCAGTGGCGCGCACGCCGCGCTGACCGCGTTGGCACGTCAGGCATCGGGGAGCGATGCGGTGGCGGCCGAGTGCCACCGCATCACCCACGGCATCGGCGGGGCCACGCTGGCGCGGGACCGCGGCGAGGTGGGCAGGGCGCTCGCGAGCGGTGGCCCGTACTGCGGCAGCGGCTTCTACCACGGGGTGCTCGACCACGCGTTCGCGAAGGTGCCCGTGACGCAGCTGGGCGTGGCGGCGCGCAGGTTCTGCAGCACGGCGGCAATTCGTACGGAGACCTTCCTCACGTCCAACTGCCTGCATGGCCTCGGGCACGGTCTGATGATCCGCACCGGCCTCGACCTGCCGCAGGCGCTGCACGCCTGCGCTGCGCTGGGCGTGGCGCGTGACCGCAGCGTGTGCGACACCGGCGTGTTCATGGAGAACTTCTTCAGCTCGTACGGCGGACAGTCGCCGTGGGTGCGAAGCGACAACCTGCTGTACCCCTGCACGATGGTGCCGAGGGTGGAGAAGGCCCCCTGCTACGCCAACGTCACCTCGTGGGTGCTGAAGCACCACCGCGGCGACTACATGGAGGTGTCGCGCTGGTGCGCGCGTGCCGACACCGGATTCCATGCGGTGTGCGCACAGTCGCTCGGGCGCGACATCTCGGCCGATGCCGGCCACGTGCCTGCGGCCGTTGCGCGTGGCTGCCTGGGCCTGCCTGCCGGCGATCAGCCGGATTGTTTCTTCGGTGCCGCCCGCAATCAGTTCCATCACGATGCCGCGCCGCGGCGGGCCATCGCGCTCTGCCTGCTGGCCACCGGGAAGGACCGCAGCACCTGCTTCGAGGGCGTGGGGTACGACCTGCCCACCAAAGCGCCATGGGCGTCGCAGGGGCTGGCGGCGTGCCGCCTGGCCGGGGCGTCTGACGACGTACGCGCG
>CANGAY010000110.1 GCA_947451735.1 Actinomycetota bacterium | reverse complement strand
GCTCATCGAACACGCGGGCGAGCGAGCACACCATGTCGTCGTGGCTCGACCTCGGGAAGTCGGTGCGGCCGATGCCCATGGCGAAGATGAGGTCGCCCACCATCGCCTGGCCGGTGGACGCGTCGTACGCCACCTGGCAGCCGGGCGAGTGTCCCGGCGTGGCCATGATCTGCAGCGTCAGGTCGCCGCAGGTGACGGTGTCGCCGTCCTCCAGAATGGCCGCGGGCGTCACGCCCGGCGTGGGCGGCGGGTTGCCGAACAGCGCCGGGTTGAACGGCGCCGGTGCCGCCAGCCAGTCCTCGTCGCCGCGGCCGATCCACACCGGCAGGCCCTGCTCGGCCCACACGTGGTTCTCCACCACGTGGTCCCAGTGCCCGTGCGTGTCGAGCACCGCCACGGGCGTCACGCCCATCTCCTCGATGGTCGCCGCCACCCAGCCGCTGCTTCCTGCCGCCGGATCAACGATCAGGGCGCTGCCGCCCTCCCGGTCCGCCACCACATACGTGTTGGTGGCCACCGGCCCGAATGTCCCACCTCGAACGATCACGGCCGGAAACGTAGTGATCCACGAGCCGGGGGTGGGGTTCATCCGTGCCGGACTACCGCAGCGGTCCGGCTGCCGCCGGGGGTGATGGGGGTGCCGACAACTCGCGGATAGCGGGCAGGATGCCGCCTTCGGCGGCATGCTGAGCCGACCGCTGCGGTAGTCGGCACCCCCATCACCCCCGTCGGCTCACGGCTATCCGCGAGTTGTCCGGCACGGATGAACCCCACCCCCGGCGCCTGCGCACTGCGATTTCGGGCGGGATACCATCCAACCCATGCGTATTTCAGTGGGGTCCGACATGCGGCAGCCGGTCACCGATGCGGTGATCCAGTGGCTGGCCGAGCACGATCACGCGCTGACGCTGGTGGGGCCGCTGGTGGATGGTGACGTGCGGGAGTGGGTGGACGTGACCGAGGCCACCGTTCGGCCCGTGGCCGATGGCGATGCGGAGACCGCCGTGGTGTTCTGCTGGAGCGGCACCGGCGCGTGCATGGCGGCGAACAAGGTGCGTGGAATCCGGGCTGCGCTGTGCGGCGATGCGGAGACCGCGCGGCTGGCGCGCAAGTACAACCACGCCAATGTGCTGGTCATCTCGATGCGGGTGACGTCACCGGCCGTGGCGCTCGAGACCCTCGAGGCGTTCCTCGACGAGCCCTGGGGCGAGGACGACTTCGACGTGCGCAACGTGGCGGCGCTGAACCGCCTCGACGTCACCGGGGGCTGACCATCGCCCGCCCGGGACCACGGGCGGCGCTCAGTCGGCGGGCAGAAGCACCCACAGTTCGGGTCTGCCGGCGTTGCAGTGCACAGCCCGGCCGAGGAAGCCGAGGCAGCACCACGACATGGGCAGCGCGAGGCGCGCCACGTGCCATGGACGCACTGCGGGTCGGGCCGATGCGAGCCCGGAGATGCGGCTGGCCGCGCCCGGGATCGGGTGGAAGATCGTCTCAATGGCCCCGGGTCGTTCGGGCTCGTCGTCCTGACGCGCATCGAGTGTGCTGATCACGCCGGCAACGGCTGCCGCGGGCCACGATCGCGCCGCGGCGGCATCGGCTGCGCGGACGGCGGGGCGACTGATGGAGGGCAGGACGAGGAGCCCGATGAACGACCACAGGGTGAACCATGCGCCGGTTGCCACCATGGGGCCGACACCGTCCGCGCCGCCGCCCGGCAGCATCAGCGCCAGTGCCGCGCCCGCCGTGGTCCACGCCGCCGCGATGAGGATGCCCAGCCAGTAGGAGGCCCCCGCATGGGCGTCGCGTCGCGTCAACTCGATGGGAAGTGCGTCGCCGAGGGCCTCGCGCCACGCGTCGGGAATGACATCGCTCCCCCGCGCGCCGACGAGCCCGCCGGTGAACCCGGGGTCTGTCGCCGTGACGACGGTGACGCCGTGCGCGCCCGGCAGGGGGCGTGGCGCGCCGATCGCCGCGACCAGCCGCGCCATCGGCAGGCGGGCGATTGCGATGATCACCGACAGCGCCGCGATGACACCCACCGCCGCGCCGCGGCCACCGGCGCGCCAGGCCACGATGATGAGGACGACCGCGGCCGCCATGACGACCGACTGCACGACGACGCCCCGCAGCCACGCCGCGACGAAGCGCGCGGGAGTGGGCGCGACCCGTCCGTGCCGCCGCGGCAGCACGAGGCCGCCCAGGATGTCGAAGGGCAGGCTGACGACCGCATGGACGGCAAGGGCGACCGCAAGGGTGGCCACCTCCGTGCCGATCGGGGAGTGCGCGGCCGGCAGGAGTCCTGCTCCACCCAGCGCGAGGAAGACCGTCGCCGCGACGACCCACACACCGACGCCCGTGATGCCGACCAGCAATCTCGCGCGTGCGTAGGTCACATTTCGAACGTACCACCGCCCCGGCGCCCTGCACCGGGGAACCGCGCTACCCCGCGGCGCGGTCCCGGGCGTGCTTCTCGCGCGCGCCTTCGACGCCCTTGACGCGCTCCTGGTGCAGCGCGGCGGCCTTGGCGCGGGCGACGTGGCCCGATGCGTCAAGGCCCTCCAGCGACCCGTCGAACACGGGCATCACGTGCCGTGCCAGCAGTTCGTACGAACGGCGCGTGGCCTCCGGCCCCGCCCATTCGTGACCCCACACCAGGAACGTGCCGAACCCGCCGGTGCGCTCCTGCAGGCCGTGGATGAACTCGATGAGGTCGTCGGGGGTGCCGACCACCCACGATCCGGCCTCCACCATCTGGTCAACGGCCTTGTCCTTGGGGCCGGGCACCGGTGCGGGCCTGCCGGTGAGCGCTTGCACGTACTCGAACATCCACTCGCCACCGCCGGCCCGAACCTCCTCGATGGCCTGCTCGCGGGTGTCGGCCAGGTGCACCGGCACCACCACGCGCCAGTCGTCGCGGTGTGCCGTGCGGCCGGCCCGCGCGGCGGCGTCCTCGGTGATGGCCCACTGCGCTGCCAGGTCGGAGGCGCCGAAAAACAGTGAGAGCGGTGCGGCGCCCACGCGGCCTGCGAGCGCCATGCCGAACGGCGACTCGAGCGAGGGGATGGCCAGCGGGGGGTGGGGGCGCTGATACGGGCGCAGTTGCAGCACGGCGTCGTGCAGTTCCCACCCGGGCCCGCGTGCCGTGAGCGGCTCGGTGGAGGTGAGCAGGTGGAGGATGGCCTCGAGCGACTGCTCCATGCGGTCGCGGATCTCGCCGGAGGGGATGCCCAGCATGGCCGCGTCCGACAGATGCCCGCCGGGCCCAACGCCGAAGTTGACGCGCCCGCGCGTGAGGTGGTCGAGCAGCACGATGCGGTCGGCCACCATGAGGGGGTGGTGGTACGTGAGGCTCACGGCACCGGTGCCAAGGCGGATGTGCCTCGTGCGCTCGGCCGCCACGGCCAGGAAGATCTCGGGCGACGCGATGTACTCCCACCCGGTGGAGTGGTGCTCGCCCACCCATACCTCGCTGAGGCCCAGGCGGTCCATCAGCACGATCAGGTCGAGATCGCGCTCGAGGGCGAGGGTGGGGTTCTCGCGGGGGTCGTGGAATGGGGCGAGAAAGGCGCCGACGCGCATGGGTCAGCCTCCCAGCAGGCTTCCGGCGTTGGCCAGGTCGAGCGTCTTCGCACCGGCGGGCGCGGTGATCTTCACCGTGGTGCCGAAGTCCGAGAGGCGCGTGCTCACGGTGAGCGCCAGCCCGTCCACACCCTGAATGGCGTCCACCTTGCCCTTCAGTGCCACGTCGGCGTCGGCGCCGTGGATGAGGTCGTCCTCGGTGCCCACCCACACGTCAACCACGCCCTTCTGCAGCGCGGCCTGTGCCTGCGCCGCCGTGGCCTTCGTGACGGTGCCGGATGACCCCACCGTGTTGGCCAGCGATTCCAGGTCCTTGGTGAGGGCGACTGCGTCCACGTCGCCGCGGATGTGCACGGTGGGCGTGCCCGCCAGGTCCTCGTCGCCCACGATCTGGGGGTTCGTGATCCACCCGGCGATGGACGAGGGCAGGCCCGTGGGATCAACCGACTTCACCGACCCCTTGGGCAAGGGGATCTGGAACGACTGCCCGAGCACCGACACGTAGAGGCCGTCGCCCACCTTCGTGAGGTTGATCTGAATGGGGGAGGTG
>CANGAY010000109.1 GCA_947451735.1 Actinomycetota bacterium | reverse complement strand
GGGGTGGCGCTGGTGCACGTGCAGCCGGGCATGGCCAATGCCATGTCGGGCGTGCTGAACGCCGCACGGGCGCGGGTGCCGCTGCTGGTACTCGTGGGCCAGCAGATCTCGTCCATGCTGCCCGGGGCGCCATTCCTTGGCGGTGAGATCGTGGCCCTGGCGGCGCCGCTCGCCCGTCACGCGGAGGAGGTGCACGACCCTGCCGACCTCGGGGCAGCGCTGTCGCGGGCTGTCGCGGCCGCCTTCGGCCCGCCCATGGGGCCCGCGGTGCTGAGCATCCCGCTTGAGACCCAGGCGGGCCCGAGCGCACCCCTCATGGCGCTGCCGCGCGCGTGCACTGCGCTGGCCGCCCCGCGCGCCGACGCGCTCGATGCCATCGCCGGCATGCTGGCGTCGGCATCCAGCCCGGTCATCCTCGCCGGTGACGGCGTGACGCACGCAGGGGCCTCCGCGGCGCTGTCGGCGCTGGCTGCGCGCGTTGGCGCGCCCGTGATGGGCGAGCCGTTCGGGGCCACGCTGCCACTGGCCACCGACGACCCTATGTGGTCCGGGTCGATGCCGCGCTTCGCCGCCGGTATCCGGGCCGCCCTTTCGCCGCACGACGTGGTGATGGCCGTCGGCATGCCCGTGTTCCGTCTGTTCGGGTGGAGCCCGGGGTCACCGTTGCCCGACGGCACGCGGCTCATCCATGTGGATGTGGACCCCGACGAGGTGGGTCGCACCCATGTGCCCGAGGTGGGCGTGGTGGCCGATCCGCGGGCGGTGATCGAGGGCGTGGTGTCGCGGGTGCCTGCCGACGACGCCCGCCGTCAGACCGTGGCCGCCCGTCTGCAGGCACTGCGCGAGGGGGAGGCGGCCGCCTTCATCGATCGCGCCTCGGCACCGTCCTCACACATCACCGGCGCCCGCCTTTCGCAGGCCATCGCATCGGTGGTTCAGCCGGACGACCTGGTGGTTGACGAGGGCATCACCTCCACGCGCGATCTGCGCACGGCCCTCGGCGCCCGGCGCGTGGGGTCGGGCCTGTGGCACCGGGGCAGCGCCCTGGGGGGGGGTCTGCCCGCGGCCGTGGGGGCCGCCGTCGCCGATCCCGCCCGTCGCGTGGTGTGCATGCAGGGCGATGGATCACTCATGTTCGGCGTCCACGCCCTGTGGACCGCCGCATCGGAACGGTCGCGGGTGGCGCTGGTGGTGGGCGACAACTCGGGCTACGAGATCCTGCGTGCGGGCATGGAGGGGCTCACCGGCGTGCCGGACGGCGGCTGGCCGGGGCTTGCGATGCATGCGCCGCGCCTGGACGTGGCCGAGATCTGCCACGGCTTCGGCGCCAGCACCGCGCGCGTTGACGACCCGGCGGATCTCGATGCTGCGATGCACGACCTCATCACGCGATCCGACGCCGGCCCCGCCGTGCTCGTGGCGCGCGTGAAGGGCAGGACGCCGCCGGTGGGTGGCCCACTCGACGACGCCCTGCGGTGACCCGCGCTACTGGGGCGCGCCTCCGCTGCCCTTGACCAGTGCCGACACCGTGAGGGGCTGCCCCTCACACACGGTGATGGCGTTCTGCCCGCTTGTGGTGACCTTGATGGACTGCGTCGCGTTCGGCGGCGTCACCAGCACGTAGCCGGTGTTCTCACAGCCATCGTTCTGCGCGTCGGTGTAGCCCAGGCTGTACGACGCCGAGCCGTTGGGCGCCAGCACCAGCTTGCTGGGGCCCGGATCGGTGAACAGCGTGGTGCCGCCCCGCTTGACCGTGCCGGCAAGTTCGGTGCCGTTCTTCGCGTAGAAGGCCATGCCCGGGTAGCCGCCGAGCGTGCACGAGTCGGCCATGCCGTTGTTGGTGAGCACGAAGACCACCTCCGACGACCCGGCGCCCGCCTGCCCCTGGCCCAACGTGACGTCGAGGTTGGCGTTGGCGCACTGGGTGGGCGTGCTGGCCTGGGTCACCGTGTTCGAGGCGGTGGTGGTCTCGGTGGTGGTGGCCGTGGTCGTGGCGGTCGTCGTCACCGTGGTGGTGCTGGTGACGGTCGTGGTGCCGCCGTCACCGCAGCCGGTGAGGATGACGGCCGGCACCGCGACTGCCGCGACGGCGCATGCGATGCGGGCGGGGATTGAGACGGACATGTGATGCCTTTCGCTAGCGGGGCGGGGTGATGTCGCCGCTTGAGGAGATGCGGGCGGCGGTACTGCCGAAGTCCTGCCGTGAGAGGGACTGCACGATCGAGATGCCCGACCCGCCCGGCGACGGCACGCCGTCGCCCGAGAGCTGGGTGGGGGAGAAGCGTGCGTTCTTGAACGCACCGTCGGGACCCAGCGTCACTGAGAGCGCCCCGCTCTGGCCGGTGGTGCCACCCACCGAGAAGGTCCGGTAGCCCAGGAAGTTGCCGAGGCTGTATGCGATGAGGTGGCCGCTCCTGAATTCCATGCCGCGCAGCACGTGCGGGCCCTCGCCCACTACCAGATCGGCGCCGGCATCGACCATCGCGTGCGCCAGTGTCCGCGAGTTGCCGCGGTTCTCACCCAGGAAGGTCTCGCCGCCCTGCGGCACGTGTGTGGCCCCCGATCCCTCGGCGCCGAGGTGCATGTTGACCATCACGATGGGGGCGAGGGTTGCGGCCTTGCGCACCAGTGCGACGGTGCCCGGGATGTTCAGGGCGTTCTGCGCCCACGAGTACGGCGCCACCGAGATGACGGCCACCGATCCGCCGCCCGGCAGCTTCTGCACCGCGATCTCGCCGGGACGGCCGGTGTGGAGGATGCCCTGCGAATCGAGGGCTGCCACGGTGCTGCGCTGCCCGCTTGATCCCCAGTCGAGGGCGTGGTTGTTGGCGAGCCCCATCACGGTGAACCCGGCCGCCTTGAGGTTGCGCGCATACGACGGCGGACTGGCGAAGGCGTAGCAGCCGCCGCCGCTCGCTCCCCCGCACTTCGAACCCTGGCCGGTTGCCAGGGCCTCCTCGAGGTTGCCGAACACCACGTCGCCCTTCAGCAGCGGTGTCACCGCGCTGAACAGCGTTGATCCATTGGCGGGGGGCAGCCCGAACTCGGGCGTGCCCATCACCACGTCGCCCACCGATGCGATGCTCACGTCAGCGGTGCCCTGCGTGGGCGCGGCCGGGGCCTTGGCCGGCGCCGCCGATGCGGTGGCCGGCGCCGGGGCCGGGGCATCGTCGCCGCGCGAGAACGCGATGGCGATGACGGCCAGCACCAGGATGAGCCCGCCGAGCATCAGGGCGGGGTTTCGGCGCGTCTTCCGGGGTCGCCGCCGGTTGCGGGGCGGGGGACGTCGATCGCGCGGCCGGGAACTCACACCGGTGAAGTTAGCGCTCGGTGCGGCACGTCCTGCCCCGGGTGGGTGCCGACGCCGTGCGCACTGCGGACTAGGGTGAGTCCATCCGGTCGAGGAGGCTGCTGATGAGGATCACAGTGGGCATGCACGAGGCGAAGACCCACTTCTCGCGCCTGGTGCGCCAGGCCAATGAGGGCGACGACGTGGTGGTCGAGAACAACGGGGCACCCGTCGCCCGCATCGTCCCCTACGTGGAGGCCCCGCGCCGGCGCAAGGGCGGCTTCCTGAAGGGGAAGATCTGGATGTCGGACGATTGCTGGGATCCGGACCCCGAGATCGAACGTCTCTTCTATGAGGGCGATCTGTGAGGGTGCTCATCGACAGCGCCGCCCTCATCTGGTGGTTCGCGGCCGATGCGTCCCTCGGGCCCGAGGCGGCAGCGGTCATCGAGGACCCGGGAACGGAGGCCTATGCGAGCGTCGCGTCGGTGTGGGAGATCGGCATCAAGCAGGCGCGCGGGAAGCTGACGCTTGACGTGCCGGTGCCCGAGCTCATGGAGGCCGCCCTCATCACTGCGCTGCCCATCGGCATGTCGCACGCGGTGATCGCGGCGGGTCTGCCGCGCCACCACGCCGACCCGTTTGACCGCATGCTCGTGGCGCAGGCACAGGTGGAGGGGCTCGTGCTGCTCACCCCCGACGCCGCCCTTCGCCGGTACGGCATCCCGGTGATGGACGCCCGCATCTAGGCGTTCACCACCGGGTTCCTGCGGCGCTTCAGCGGGGCGTTGGGCCCGGACAGCAGGCGCCGGCTTGCCACCCCCACCACCAGGGCGATGGACCCGAGGTAGAT
>CANGAY010000108.1 GCA_947451735.1 Actinomycetota bacterium | reverse complement strand
CGGGTCCGAACTGGGCACCCCCGGCAGCGTGGCGTGGCAGTTCGAGCGCAAGGGCGTCATCCTCATCGACGGCGAGGGCGTTGACGAGGAGGCGCTGATGGACGCGGCGCTGGAGGCCGGCGCCGAGGACATCAGCGAGGACGGCTCGCAGTGGCAGGTGGTCACCGACCCCACCGAACTCGCGCAGGTGCGCGGCAACCTCGAGGGCGCGGGCTTCGCAATGGCCTCGTCCGACATCACCATGCTGCCCAAGGCGACGGTGGCGACGGGTGAGAAGGAGGCCAAGCAACTGCTTCGCCTGCTCGACGACCTGGAGGAGAACGACGACGTCCAGGACGTCTACGCCAACTTCGACATCTCCGAAGAGGTGATGGAGGCGGTCGCCGGCTAGATGGTGGTACTCGGCATCGACCCCGGGCTGGCCAACACCGGCTACGGGGTCGTGCGCGGGGCCGGCAGCCGCATCGAGGCCCTCGCATGGGGCACCATCACCACCCCGGCGAAGCAGCCGGTTGAGCAGCGCCTGCTCACCCTCAATCAGGGGCTCGCGGCCGTCATCGCCGAGCACGCCATCGAGGGCGCCGCGCTTGAGTCGTTCTTCGTGCATCCGGTGAGCACCACGGCAATGGGCATGGCCGCCGCACGCGGCGCCCTGCTGGTGGCGTGCGCGCAGGCCGGCATCGCGGTGACCGAATACACCCCCAATCAGATCAAGCAGTCGGTTACCGGCAACGGCCGGGCCGACAAGGATCAGGTGCGGGCCATGGTGACGCGCCTCACCAGGGCCGTGGCCGACACCGACCACGCGGCCGACGCGCTGGCCGCGGCCATCTGCCATGCCTCGGCGGGGCCGCTGCAGGCCGCCATCGGCGTCCGTCGCGGCCGATAGCCTCACCGCATGATCCGCTTCGTCAGAGGGCAGTACGCCGAGCAGGACGCCGAGGGCGTGGTGGTGTCGATGGGCGGCATGGGCTTTCTGGTGCGCGTGAGCGATCACACCCGCGGCACGCTGCCGGCCATGGGGTCGGAGGTGACGCTCAAGACGCACCTGGCGGTGCGTGAGGACGCCATGGACCTGTACGGGTTCGGCGACGACGACGAGCGCGTGCTGTTCATGCAGCTCATCGGCGTGAGCGGCATCGGCCCGCGCATGGCGCTGGCCATCTGCGGGCTCACCAGCCCCGAACAGCTGGCCAATGCGATCCGCGGTGGCGAGGTGGCCACCCTCACGCAGGCAGCCGGTGTGGGGAAGAAGACGGCCGAGCGGGTCATCCTGGAACTGCGCGACAAGGTGGGTACCACCGGTGCCATCGCGCCCGCGCCCGGCAGCGGCCCGCGTGGCGGCGCCCGCGACGGGCTGGTTGCCCTCGGATTCTCGGAGGCCGAGGTGGATCAGGCGCTGGCCGGGGCCGAGGAGGGTCTTGACGAGGAGAGCCTCATCCGATTCGGCCTCGCGGCGCTCGGGCGATGATGGACGACGAGCGCCTGGCGAACCCCGACGTGGCCGGGGAGGAGGTGGAACTCGACACCTCGCTGCGCCCGAAGGACCTGGGCTCGTTCGTGGGGCAGGAGTCGGTGCGCCACCAGCTGGGTATCTTCCTCGAGGCGGCGCGCCAGCGCGGTGAGCCGCTCGACCACGTGCTGCTGGCAGGCCCCCCGGGGCTGGGCAAGACCTCGCTCGCGCTCATCCTTGCCAGCGAGATGGGCGTGGAGATCACCATCACCAGCGGGCCGGTGCTTGAGCGCAAGGGGGACCTCGCGGCCATCCTCACGGCGCTCGGCCCCGGCGACGTGCTGTTCGTCGACGAGATCCACCGTCTCAACCGATCGGTGGAGGAGGTGCTCTATCCGGCGATGGAGGATTTCCAGCTCGATGTGGTGCTGGGCCAGGGGCCGCAGGCACGCACGCTGCGCCTCGACCTGCCGCGCTTCACGCTGGTGGGCGCCACCACGCGCAGTGGGCTGCTCACCACACCGCTCCGCGACCGCTTCGGCGTGGTGCAGCGCCTCGACTACTACGGCCCCACCGACCTCGCGCAGATCATCATGCGTTCGGCCGACCTGCTGGGTGTCGCCGTGGACGAGGGCGGCGCATTGGTGATCGCCGGCCGGTCGCGCGGCACCCCGCGCATCGCCAATCGCCTGCTCAGGCGCGTGCGCGACGTGGCCCAGGTGAAGGGCATGGGACGCGTGGACACGGCGTCCGCCGAGGAGGCGCTGCGCATTCTCGAGGTGGACGACGCCGGCCTGGACGATCTCGACCGCAAGATCCTCACGCTGCTGGCCGTCACGTTCGACGGGCGCCCCACGGGCCTCGGCACGCTGGCCGATGCGGTGGGCGAGTCAACCGACACCATCGAGGACGTATACGAGCCGTTCCTGCTGCAGCAGGGCCTCTTGGCGCGCACTCCGCGCGGGCGCATTGCCACGCCGCGTGCGTACCTGCATCTGGGGCTCGAGATCCCGAAGGGCGCCGAGGCTGCGCAGCCCTCGTTGTTCGAGGCGCAGGACTAGACGGCGGCGAGCCCCGTGGTCGTGGTGCGGCGCTTGCCCGCCAGCACCTCGCGGTAGATCTCCTCGATGCGGTCGGTCACGCGCGGCCAGTCGAACTCGCGCGCAACGGCGGCCCGCCCCTGCACCGAGATCTCGGCGGCCCGCGCCGGGTCGTCGAGCAGTTCGCCGATTCCCACTGCCAGTTCGCCGCCGTCGTGCGGTGGCACGAAGCGGCCGGGCACGTCGCCGCGGATGACCTGGCGGAACCCGATGTTGTCGGCGGCCACCACGGGCGTGCCGGATGCCAGCGCCTCCAGCAGCACCACCCCGAATGACGCGAGCACGCACGGCGCGGCCATCACGTCGGCCTGGCGGTAGTAGTGCGGCCGCTCCTCGTTGAGCAGGCCGAGCCACTCGATGCGGTCCCAGATGCCCAGGCTCTTCGCCTTCTTCTCGTACATGGGGCGGGTGGGGCCATCGCCGATGACCTGCACGCGGAAGTCGCGGCCCTCGCGCTGCAGGATGGCGGTGGCCTCCAGCAGGTCGCCCAGGGCATTGCGCGGGTCGAACCGGCCCACAAACAGGATTCGGGGCGGCCCCGGCTCGCGTTCCGCGGGGCCTGTGAGCGGGCGGTACAGGTTGCAGTCGATGCCGTTGGGCACCACGTCCCAGTCGCCGGGGAAGTAGGGCGAGAGGGCCTGGATGCAGGCGTCCGACACCGCGATGCGCCGGTCGAGGCGGTCGAGCGCCGCCCGCACATACCGGCCGAGGCCGCGGTAGGCCCAGTGGCCGCCGTCGAAGTAGGTGTGGAACGTGCCCACGGTGACCGGCGCGGTGGACACCCGCAGACACAGCAGGGGCAGGGTGGGCGATGCCAGGGCCTGCGCGTGCACGACGTCCATGCCCCGGATGGCGTCGGCCATCTGCGGCTTGATGCCGAGGCCCACGGTGAGGCGGGCGATGGAGCCGTTCGACACCACGGGGATCGACTTGCCGATGCGCCGCGTGCGGTATCCGTGGTCGCGGAACATCTGGCGGTCCTGCTCGGCCACCGCACCGGCGTCGCCGATGTTGCCCGTGACGATGGTGACGTCGTGGCCGCGGGCGGCGAGTTCGCTCGAGAGGAAGTGGACGTGTTCGCTGACCCCGCCGAGGGTGGGGTAGACGTACTCGCTGACCATGGCGATGGAGAGGCTCACGGGCGGCCACCGTACCAGCGGCCGCGGCGACCCCGGCACGCGCCCGTCACCCCGGACGCACTGCTAGCCTGCCTCGGTCCGGAAGCCCTGAAACGAGGCCGAATTCCGCATGTCGGGACTCCTTCTCCCCGTATACATCATCATCTTCGTCGCCCTCATCTACTTCGTGGGCATCCGCCCGCAGCAGAAGCGGCGCAAGGAGATGGAACTGCTCACCTCGTCCCTGGGCGTCGGCGATGAGGTCGTCACGACCGGCGGCATCTACGGCATCGTGTCCGAGATGGAGGAGGGCGGCACGATCCTCCTGCAGATCGCCGAGGACGTGGACATCCGCATCGCCCAGAGCGCGGTGGCCCGCAAGACCAGCGGCGACCTCGTGGCGCCCGCCGCGCAGCCCGCCGAGTAGGGGCACCACCATCCACCGGCACCATCTGGGGCTGCGCCCGTGAACCTGCGCCGCCGCTCAGTCCTCTTTCTCATCGTGGTCATCGGCCTGATCGCGGCATCCGCCGTGGTGGTGGCCAT
>CANGAY010000107.1 GCA_947451735.1 Actinomycetota bacterium | reverse complement strand
GGGCCGGCGACCGCGTGCTCGGCCCGGTGCGCGACATCATCCCCGGCCCGGCCAACGACTCCCTGTCGGTTGACGGGCCCGCGGGTCAGGTGCTGGTGCCGTTCACGTTCGATGCCGTCACCGATATCGATCACGACGACGGCGTCATCAGCCTGCGTGACGACCTGCTGGGCGAGTGGGCGTGGGGGGAGGGGGAGTGAGCATCGACGTCATCACCCTGTTCCCCGAGTGGTTCGACTGGATGCGCCGGCCGCGCCACCTCACCAATGCGGCTGCGACGGGTGGTCTGGAGATCCGCTGCTTCAACCCCCGCGAGCACACGCCGCTGGGGCAGGGGCAGGTGGACGACGCCCCCTACGGCGGTGGCCCCGGCATGGTGCTGCGCGTTGACGTGATGGCGGCGGCCTTCGAGGCCATCTACGGCATGCCGGCCGAGCAGGTGCGCGACCACCGTCGCGTGGTGGTGCTCACCCCGCGCGGCCGCCCGTTCACCGACGCCGTGGCGCGTGAACTGGCCGAGGTTCCCGAACTCACACTGCTGGCGGGCCGTTACGAGGGCTTTGACGAGCGCATTCACACGCATCTGGCCAACGACGCCATCAGTCTCGGGCCGTTCGTGCTGGCCGGCGGCGAGGTGGCCGCGATGACCATCATCGACGCGGTGGCCCGCCGTGTGCCCGGCGCGCTCGGCAACGCCCAGTCGCTCGACCGCGAGTCGTTCTCACCGGGCCTCGAGGGCCAGGTGGAGCACCCCCATTTCACGCGTCCCGCCGAGTTCCGGGGGTGGGGTGTGCCCCCCGTGCTGCTGTCCGGCGATCACGGCGCGATCGAGGAATGGCGCCGTTCCGAAGTACGTCCTGCGCCTTCCGCCGACGTACTGCTATTCTCGCCGTCGCTTTCATCGATGGAGGACCCACAGCAATGACCGTGATTGAGACCCTGGAGCGGATGCAGATCCGCGACGACGTCCCCGAGTTCCGCCCGGGCGACACCGTGCGCGTGCACTTCCAGGTGATTGAGGGCCAGCGCCGCCGCGTGCAGGTCTTCGAGGGCACGGTCATCAAGCGCCAGGGTTCGTCCTCGCGCGAGACCTTCACCGTGCGCAAGCAGAGCTTCGGCGTGGGTGTGGAGCGCACGTTCCCCGTGCACTCGCCCAAGATCGAGAAGATCGAGCGCACCATGCAGGGTGACGTGCGTCGCGCCAAGCTGTACTACCTGCGCGACCGTGTGGGCAAGAAGGCCCGCGTGCGCGAGCTGCAGAACTGGCAGACCACCCAGACCGCGGCCCCCGTGGCCACGCCGCCCGAGGCCGTCGAGGTGGTCGAGGTGGAGGCCGTCGAGGTCGAGGCCGTCGTCGAGGACGCCGCCACCGAGGAGTGATCCCCGGGGCGCCTCGCGCCACCACAGGTATTCACGAGGGCCCGCCGATGTGCGGGCCCTCGTCGTTCCGGGGCTCCACTGCCGGGCGTGGCTGCCGGTAGCGTGCGCGCATGGCTCCACGCGCGCCACGCCCCTCCCTGCTCGATCACGACCTCGCTCTCGGGGTGCCGCGCGTGGCCGGCGCCGACGAGGCGGGCCGCGGCTGCCTGGCGGGCCCCCTCGTGGCCGCCGCGGTGTGCCTCGACCTCGGGTCGATGTCGAGCGCGGCCCGCGACGCCCTCGGAGGGCTCGACGACTCCAAGCGCCTCACCCCGCGCCGCCGTGCCGCGCTTGTGGGTGCCATCTGGGCACATGCTGAGCAGGGGGTAGTCATCTCGGCCACACCGCGCACCATCGACGCCGATGGGCTGCACCGCACCAACATCACCGCGATGATCCGCGCACTCGAGGGCGTGGTGCCGCGGGCCGACCTCGCCCTGGTTGACGGCTTCGACCTTGGCCCCGCCGCACCGCCGCACCGCAAGGTCATCAAGGGCGACGCCACCAGTGCCGCCATCGCGGCCGCCTCGGTCATCGCCAAGGAGGCCCGCGACCGCCTCATGCGGGGCCCGGCGGCCACGCGGTACCCCGCCTACGGGTTCGATGGCCACGTGGGGTACATCACCGCCGCGCACAAGGACGCCGTGCGTACCCATGGCCCGAGCCCCCTGCATCGTCTGTCATTCAATTCAGATGCCTATGGCGACCACCTCACGCTGTTCGAGTAGCGGTCGGGCGTGATGTCCTCGATGCGGGTGATTTCCCACCCCGCGCCGCGCGGTACCACCACGATGAGGTCGGGCCGTATGGCGTGGCCCGCGAACACCGGATGGCGCCCCACGTAGGCCAGGGCGGCCCGGGCCAGGCGCTCGCGCTGGGCGGGCCGGATGGGCGGGGAGTGGGGGTCATGGTGCGTGCGCGTCTTCACCTCACATGCCGCCAGGATGCCCCGCCGCTCGGCCACGATGTCGATCTCACCACCGGCGCCGCGCCATCCCGTGGCCAGGATTCGCCAGCCCCGTCGGATGAGCCAGCGCTTGGCCGCGCGCTCGCCGGCGCGCCCCAGCACGTGATCGCGGTAGTCGTCCATGCGCCCATGTTCGGGGGGCATCACGCATCCATGGCGCACCGAATGCGCCGGAATCGATGCCACTTCGCACCGATCCCCGTGCAACATGCGCGCCGGTCGGCCACACTGCACGGGTCCGGATCAGCACGAATACTCCCGAGGAGGCCGCATGCCCTTCGAGCTCCCGCCGCTCACCTACGCGTTCAACGCTCTCGAGCCGCACATTGACGCCACGACCATGGAGATCCACCACGACCGCCACCACCAGGCGTACGTGGACAACGCCAACGCGGCGCTTGCCGGCACCTCCTGGGAGAACGCCTCCGTGGAGGAGGTCGTCACCAGCCTCGAGCAGATTCCCGAGGACATCCGCATGGCCGTGCGCAACAACGCCGGCGGCCACTACAACCACACGCTGTTCTGGGAGATCATGGGCCCGGACGGCGGCGGCGCCCCGGGTGGCGCGCTGGGTGCGGCAATCGACAGCACCTTCGGGTCGCTCGACGAGCTGAAGGCCAAGGTCAACGAGGGTGGCGTCAAGCGCTTCGGCTCCGGCTGGTCGTGGCTCGTGGTGAACAACGGCGCGCTCGAGGTGATGAGCACCCCGAACCAGGACACCCCGCTGTCGGAGGGCAAGACCCCCATCCTCGGCATCGACGTGTGGGAGCACGCCTACTACCTCAACTACCAGAACAAGCGTCCGGTCTACCTGGACGCCTGGTGGAACGTGGTCAACTGGGACGCCGTGGCCGCCAAGTACGAGGCCGCCGTCTAGCACCTGCGCCGGTGGGCCCCGGGGCGCGTCCCCGGGGCCCGCTGGCACCGTTGCGCGCGTTGATCGGCACGATCCGCGCGCCACGCCTGATGTCGTGACGGTGATGCTCCGCGCATCGTCGCTCGCATCGTCAGCCCCGCCGTCATCGGCCTCGAGACCGCCACCGTGGAGGTGGAGGTGGACCTGCGTCCGGGCCTGCCCGCATTCAGCGTGGTGGGCCTGCCCGACACCGCCGTGCAGGAAGCCCGCGAGCGTGTGCGATCGGGAGTCATCAATCAGGCCTTCGACCTGCCGCCGCTGCGTATCGTCGCCAACCTCGCGCCCGCCGACCTGCGAAAGGCGGGCCCGCAGTACGACCTGCCCATCGCGCTGGCGCTGCTGAGTGGATCGGGGCAGATGCGCCCGGGCGCCATCGCCGGCACCGGCGCGGTGGGCGAACTCGCGCTCGACGGGGCGCTTCGCCCCGTCCCGGGCGCCCTCGTCATGGCCGAGCACGCTGCCCGCCGGGGCTGGCGGCGGCTGGTGGTGCCCGAGGGCAACGCGGCCGAGGCATCGCTCGTCCCCGGCATCCAGGTGCTCGGGGCACGAACGCTGCGGCACGCCATCGACATCCTCGAGGATCGTGACGAACCGGTTGCGGTGAGCGACGCGGCGGGCGACCTCATCACCGATGCCGACGCGGTGGCGCTGGGCGACCTGCGGGAGGTGCATGGGCAGGCCGATGCGCGGCGCGCGCTCGAGATCGCGGCGGCGGGGATGCATTCCATCCTCATGATCGGTCCGCCCGGGGGCGGCAAGACGATGCTGGCCCGACGCCTGCCGGGCATCCTGCCGCGCCTGTCGGTTGAGGAGGCCATCGCCATCACCCGGGTGCACTCCGTGGCCGGGCTCCTGCCGCCCGGGCGCCCGCTCGTCACATGTCGCCCGTTCCGGGCCCCACACCACACCATCTCGGCCCCGGGGCTTGTGGGCGGGGGGCGCGTGCCGCGGCCGGGCGAGGTGAGCCTGGCGCACCTCGGAATCCT
>CANGAY010000106.1 GCA_947451735.1 Actinomycetota bacterium | reverse complement strand
GGGGCGCAGGCCCCCGAGGGGCCGGTCCCGGAGGCGCCTCTCGTCTGCCTTCGGTCGGGTCACGATTTCGCCGACGCACGGGTTCCGAGAGGTTCCACCCCTGTCGGGGCGCCTATCCAAATCCATCCGTCAGGTGCGTGATGGCCCCCGACAGGGCCTTCTTCAGTGCGTTGCCGATATCCGGCGCCCAGCCCTTGGCCGCCACCGCGACGGCGGCAACGAGCAGGGTCACCATCACCACCATGCCCACGTACTCGACGGTGCCCTGACCGCGCTGGTCACGCATGCGCCATCCGGTGGCCACCGCCGCGGCGTGCAGGCGGGCCGTCATGCGAGCCGTCATCAGACCTCCTCAGTCGTCATCACCAGTTGCGCTGATCGTGGCCCGGCACCGCGTGACGCATCCACACCCACACGTGCCACGGCACGCGCGCGTTCGTGCCGGGTCAGGGCCCGGTGACGTAGGCCGGCAGCCGCAGGCGCAGCCAGCGTGCGCCGCGGGCGATGGCCCAGTCGACGGCCCAGTGCCCGGCAAGACGCGACATGTGCAGGAACGTGTCGCGCAGCGGCCGCTTGCCGATGTCGAACAGGTACCCCACCACGCCCGGCCCCTGCGGGGCACTGGGGTCGGCCTGCTGCATGGGCGCTGGCGCGCCGCGCAGCATTCCCAGCAGGCGCGCGCCCGTGCCCAGCGGGTCGCGCAGGGCATCACCCACCTGCGACCGCACCTCATCAAGGGCGCCGCCGAGGGCCTGCACCTCGCCGTCCACGTTGAGCGAGCCCCATGAGAGAAATGCATTCCAGGCCCGGTGCAGCATTCCGGGCTGCCCAGTCTCGGCATGGCCGTTGCCGTCTGCCGCAGACGCGCCCGCGCCGGGCACGGCCAGCCGAGCCGCCAGGTCGTCCAGGGGCGCCGCCACCCGGCCGATGACATCAGGCACATGGTCGGGCGGGCGGATCTCGTGCACGGCCCACGCCGCGCATGCTGCAAGCAGCAGCGCCACCAGCAGCGTGAGCCCCACGTGCTCCACCGTGGCCTGCCCGCGCTCGCCCCATCTGCCCGCCGTCCGCTCCATGAGCCGAACCTATGGCGGCAGATCACACCCGGGGGTCACGCTTCGTGCCGCTAGCCTGTCGTCACCCAACCGGGAGCCGCACATGTCGATCTTCAGCTCGGTCACACACCTCACCGGCCGCGTCGCCGGCGACGTCAAGGGCTCCGTACGCCGCGCCCGCCTTGAGGGCGAGCGCCGGGTGCTCGAGCGCCGGCACCGTGGCGCGCTGGAGGCCCTGGGTGCCCGCGCCTACGCGCTGGCCCAGGAGGGCGCGCTCACCGCCGACGCGCTGGCCCCGGAGATCGCCGAGGTGCAGAGCCGCCTCATGGAGATCGATGCCGCACTGGCCGCGATGGACGACGGCGACGGGGGCGACGGGCAGGAGCGATCCGCCGACATCGCCTTCCCCATGGTGTCCGACGCCGCGGAGGCCGACCCCGAAGAGGGGTGACTTCGCCGCGGGACGATCGTTCCCTCCCGCGCTGCACGAAATCTCCCTTGCGAGTTTGCCGGGCGGCGGTATGCTTCTCGCCCCGTCCAGTCCGGACGGGCATTCACGAGGAGTTGCGCGTGCGCACCGAGTCTGATCTCCAGGGACATCACCGTTCGGACGCCCCCGGGTGCCACCGCTGCGGCCTCCCGCTCCTCGAGACCACGGACTTCTGCCCGTACTGCGAGCGCCCCGTCAACGAGGGCGCCATCAGCCGCCTCGTGCACTGGCGCCCCGCCCACGTGGGTGAGGTGCGCCGCCCGATGATCACCGAGACCCGGCTGCTCGCCGTGGGCTTCGTGCTTTTCGCCGTGGTCGCCGCCGCCGCCCTTGTGGCGGCGCTCGCCACCTGACACATACCGAAGAAGGGATCCCCGAGTGCCGCACGTCGCCGACGACGGAACTGAGCTGTTCGAGGTTGGCGACGAGGTCGTGGGCAACTTCCGCTGCGCCGACTGCGACCTGCTCGTGAAGTCGCCCACCGAGGCCGACGGAATCCTGGTGCTGGGTGCCTGCCCCCTCTGCAAGGCCGAGGAGTGGCGCCGCGTCGGCTAGGCCGATGCGCTCCTAGTCGTCAAGGCCGGTGAAGACGTCTGATGTCTCCACCACGGTGAGGGTCTCGAAGGTGGCGCTGCCGCGGGCGGAGAGCTCGGCGGTCATGTGCGCCACCGTCGCCTCATCCGGTGCCTCGATGATGCTCAGGAAGTCGTAGTACCCGAGCACGGCCCACTGGTCGAGCACGCGCCCGCCCAGATCCTCGATCTCGCGGTTCACCTCGAGCAGCCGCTCGGGCGTGACCTGAAGGGTCTGGAGCCCCTGCGGGCTGAGCGTGGCGAGGAGGATGAACTTACGCATCGGGGAGAGCCTAGCGGCGCGCCCTCCATGCCGGGACCACCACGCCCACCAGACCGACCAGCGCCAACAGGGCGCCGGCCGCGAGCGCCAGCCAGGTACCCGGGCCCACCATGCTCTCGATGAGCGGCACCCGGTAGCCCTTCAGCGGAATCGCAGCGGCTCCGGCACGCACCACATCGGCGATCTGCGCGGGTCGCGTGACCAGATGCACCACCTCGAGCAGCGCGGCGATGAACACCACGAGCCCCGCCAGCAGGGCCGCAAGCGCAGCTCGGCGCCCGCGTCCACGCGAGATGGCGAAGCCCACGGCAAGCAGGCCCACGATGGCCGCGATGAGTGCGACGACCCCCTGCCACTCACCCGTTCCGGGCTCCGACACCACCAGTTGATGGCGTACCGAGAGGCTCCCCCACTCCATTCCCACCGACAGGATGACGGCCACGCACAGCACGGCGGCCACCAGCATGAATGCCAGTCGCGCCCGTGCCCCCCCGTTGGTGCCGCCTCCGTCCGTGCCCACGCGGCTATCCTGCCTTTCGATCCCGAACAAGGCCCCGGAAGGACCAGAACATGCAGCGCGATTCAGACGGCATGCCAAACGAGCTCCAGCGTGCACTGCTCGAGTACACGCCGACGGACCTCGAGGAGTCGCTCATCGCCTGGACGCGCGAGCACTGGAACATGGCTGCGCGTGCCATGGTCTACAACAAGCCCGAGGGCGACAACATGGTCGCCGGCGTGTCGGGCGTGCGCTCCGACGAGGGCCAGCTGGTGATGCAGGTCGCCGCCCGCGTGGCGGTGTCGGAGCGCGAGCTCATGTGCCGCGCCGTCGCCGCCATCCTGCCGGCATGGCTCGAGGCCACCTACGGCCTCACGCCCGGCGGGCAGAAGAAGGACAAGAAGAAGGACAAGTAGGCCCCGCGGGGCCGGCGGGCTACTCCTTGGGCTCCATGGGGTAGCCCGCCGCATCCCACGCCTCGAAGCCGCCCACGAGCACGCCCACCCGGGAGCGCCCGCTGTCGAAGGCGACGAGCGCGATCTTCATGCTGGTGGCCTCGCCGGCCCTGTCGCAGTAGAAGACCAGCTCCACATCCGCCGGCAGCGTGGCCAGCTGCGACTGGAACTCCATGGGGTCGATGCGCAGCGCGCCCTGGATCTTCTGGTCCGAATCGCGGTACGTGAGGTCACGCACGTCGACGGGGATCACGCCCTTGTCGCCCATGCGGAATGACGCGTACAGGTCGGCAGGCTGCCACTGCGAGATGTCGTCCCAGGCCATCGGCTACGCCTCCCCGCCATCGCGGGTGTTACCCCACTGGTCATCGTGCACGAGCGTCTTCCACGTGCGGAAGCTGCGCTTGAGCGCCGGGGGAAGCCCCTCGGGGAACGACTCGGGGTATCCGAGCGGCGTCACGAGGACGGGGTCCACCTCGGCGGGCACGCCGAGGATCTGACGCAGGCGGTCCTTCTCGAAGCGCTGGAAGGCCGTGGTGGGCACCGTGCCGAGCCCCTCGGCGCGCGCGGCGAGCATGAGGTTCTCGGCCGCGAACGCCACCGAGATGAGATCGTCGAGGTGCCCGCCCTCCTGCATGGCCGGCGGGTAGTTGTCGCGCGGCACCTGAAGCACCGCGATCCACACGGGCGCGATGCGGTACGTGGCGAGGATCTGCTCCGCGTAGGCCTCGCACTGCTCGCGGTGCTCGTCGTCGCTCAGGTCGCGCTGCGGGCGCATGGCGGCGAAGTACCTGGCACCACCGGCGATCACCAGATCGGCCACCTCGCGTCGCACCTTCTCGTCACGGATGACCATGATGCTCCAGGCCTGCGATCCGCTCCCGGTGGGTGCGGCCAGCGCGGCGCGCAGCAGTTCGTCCACCACGGCATCGGGGACCGGCTTGTCGGTGTAGGTCCG
>CANGAY010000105.1 GCA_947451735.1 Actinomycetota bacterium | reverse complement strand
GTTGTGCTCGTGCGTGGGCACCATGGGTGCCGCCGACCCCACGTGCCTGAGCAGGGTCGCCGTGCGCCGGGTGTCCTCGCACGCCACCACGTCGGCCGCGCACAGGGCGGCGGCGGCCCGGGGTGACAGGTCGTCGAGGTTGCCGATGGGCGTTGCCACCACGGTGAGCGATCCGCTCATGCGGCGTCGGCAGCCAGGATGCCCGCCCCCACCATGCCGGCCTCGGGGCCGAACGACGCGAGCGCCAGCGGTGCGCGCCGCGTGGGTGGCAGCGCACGCGCCTGATACACCTCGCGCGCCGGCCCCAGCAGCAGCTCCCCGGCATCCGACACGCCACCGCCGATCAGCACGATGTCGGGGTCGAACGCGTTGCACAGCGACGCGATGCCCGCACCCAGCCAGCGCCCCGCGGCGGCCACCACCTCGATGGCGTCGGCGTCACCGGCCTGCGCCAGGTCGAGGCCGGTGATCGACGTGAGATCGCCCGCGGCGTGAACACGGCCGAGCGGCGAGTCGGGATGGGCCGTGGCAAAGGCGCGGAAGTCGCGTGTGAGGGCGGTACCGCTGCACATGGTCTCGAGGCATCCGCGCCCCGGGCAGTCGCCCTGGCACGGCGGCCCATCGGCCTCAACGGTCACATGCCCCAGTTCGGCGCCGTGCCCGCGCCCACCGCGGAAGATGGCGTCGTTGATCACCACGCCGCCCCCGATGCCCGTGCCCACGGTCAGCAGCAGCGCCGTGCGCATGCCCCGTGCGGCGCCCAGGCGGTGCTCGGCGAGCATGGCCAGGTTGGCGTCGTTGTCGAGGTGCACCGGCAGCCCGATGAGGTCCTGAAGGGGGCCTGCGGCGTTGAAATCGCCCATCCCGGTGTGCACCGAGTGCGCCACCAGGCCCGTTTCGCTGTCGATCGTGGCCGGAAGGCCCACCCCGACGGCTGTCACGGGTTGCGGGGCGTCCGATTGCAGGTCGGCCACCAGCCCCGCGATGGCCTCGAGAATGCTGATTCCCCCATCAGGAGTGGCAATCACGAGGGTCCGCTGCGTCGCGAAGTCGTCCCCGAGGCGCCCGGCGGCGATTTTGGTGCCGCCCACATCGACGCCGATGACGGTCATGCATACCCTCCGAGGACCGGGAACGCTGGCGGCGAAGGTACCATCGCACGCCGATGCCGCCCCAGACCAAGCCATATCGCCGGTACAAGGCGCGAGGCACGGGCTCGTCCGCCGAGGGGATGGAAGGGCTTCAGGCCCTCACCCAGGGGGCAGCCGCTGCCGACCGCCCCGAACCCGTGCCGCTCGCCGATCCGCCGAAGCCGCCGCGCAGGTGGTGGTCGTTCCGCGGGCTCGGCATCTGGGGCTGGACGTGGCGCGTGGGCGTGGTGGTCGCGCTCGGGTTCGTGGCCTGGGGCGTGTTCGGCTACCTGGCCATCCAGGGCGCAGTGGGCGAGGCGAACGCCCGAATCACCGCGAGCGCCCGGGCGGCGCTGACACCCGGCGCGGCGATGATGTCGTCACCGCAGAACACGCTCATCGTGGGTTCCGATGCGCGCCCCGGCGAAACGCGCAGCCGGGCCGACACGATCATGATCATGCGCACCGACCCGGGCGGCGGCACGATCAAGTGGCTCTCCATTCCCCGCGACTTCCGCGTCGATCTACCGGGCTATGGGCCGAACAAGATCAACGCGGCGTACTACTTCGGTGGCCAGAAGGGCATCATCACGGCGGTGCGCGAACTCACCGGTCTGCCGATCCACCACATCGTCACCGTCAAGTTCAACGGCGTGAAGAACCTTGTGGACGACATCGGCGGCATCACGGTGACCAACCCCACGGCGCTCCGGAACTGCGCCTACCCGGGCGGTACCACCGTGAGCTTCCCCGCAGGGCAGATCGATCTGAACGGCGATGAGGCCCTCAAGTTCGCGCGCGTGCGCAAGTGCGACGACGACTTCCACCGGGCGGCGCGGCAGCAGGCGCTCGTGAGCGGGGTGAAGAGCAAGATGGCGTCGCTCACCGGCATCCCGTTCGCACCATGGCGTGGCGCCGCGGCCATTCGCGCCATTGGTACCGATATGGGGGTGACCGACCTGATGAAGCTCGGGTGGCTCCAGTGGCGCCTCACGTCAAACCAGAGCGACCGCACCGTCCTCGCCGGAATCCCGCGGACGGTTAATGGCATCTCATACGTGGTGGGCGAACCCAACCAGGACGAGCAGCAGGTCGCCGCGTTCGTACGCCGCTAGGCGAACCTGGCGCGGATGCTGCGCTTGGTGTGCGGTGCCATACGCGGGAGCCACGAGACCTTTGCGCGGCGGGCCATGAACGGCGGGAGGTGACGGGGCACGGGCTGCCCTCGCAGCCCGTGCCCCGTGCGGGGAGTACGGGGATCACGCGAGACGGCGATCACCTCCGGTGGCGGCTGCGGCGTGTCCACGATGGTCGAAGACACGTGATCCCAGAACGACCATGCACATGGAGTGGTACCGGGTCAGCGGTGCGCCGTGGGCAAACGGTCACACCGCCGACACCGTGTGTGACAACGGCAGGACCTCACGCGGCCAGCGCGACGCCCGATGCCCTGCGCGCCCGGCGCCCGAGCCGCTCGAGATCGGCATCCCCGAGCGCCCCGGCGCGAACGGCGGTGGCCATGGCGGACCACGCAAGCCATGCCTCAGCCGCCTCGAAGTCGATCCTCACTGTGCGGGACAGGCGGGCGAGCACCGCCTCGATGTCATCCAGCACTTCACGACGCACCTCATCCATCGGTTCCCTCCTGGGTGGCGAATCGGATCGCCGGGAACCTATGAAGTACGTGCCCCCCGTGGGTTGAGACCGCGCAACATCACCGACCCACACCCGCAGGTGTGACGCCGGTGCAGCCTAGGCCTTGTCCAAACCCACAGTTTTGCCCGACGACTTCGACTCGCCGCCGCTCGACGGGGCGGATGCCGGCGCGGCGTCGGTGCCCGACGACTTCTTCTCGCCGCCACCGGACGAATCGCCGCCCACCGGGCGCTTCTTCGTGCCGTAGTCGGTGTTGTGGAACCCGGAACCCTTGAAGTGGATCGCAGGGGCGTGCAGCACGCGCTCGGCCTTGGCGCCGCACTCCTCGCACTTCTTCAGAGGCTTGTCCGACATGCTCTGGACCACCTCGAATCGGTGGCCCTTCTCGCACTTGTAGTCGTAGACCGGCACGGGTTCTCCTGGACGGTGGAAGCGCGGGGAGTATAGACCCGGCCGGACGCTCTTGGCACTCAAACCATCAGTGTGCCAACGCCGGGGCCATCCGGTGGCGCATTGCTACCCTCACCCACATGTGGACGCCGCCGGGGAAACCCGAGACGAACCGCGAAAAGGTCGTGTCGTGAGCACGGACCCGATGACGAAGAACCGCACCATCCGCGGGGTGGTGGCCGCCGAGGCCGCCGTGCTCGTGGGTGCCGCGCTCCTCGCCCGCCGCCATCCCCGCGCAGCGGTCGCCGCCGTGGCCGCTGGCGTGCTCGCCGGCTGGGCCACCTTCCGCCCCACGTCCCCCATCTACGGCCCGGTGCCCGCACGGGGCCCGCGCGATGCCCCCTTTGCCGCGCTCACGTTCGACGACGGCCCCGGCCCGTCCACGCCGGCAATCCTCGACGCCCTGCGCGCCGAGGGCGTGCGCGCCACGTTCTTCGTACTGGGACGCCAGGCGCGCCGTCACCCCGAGCTGGTGCGACGCATGCGCGATGAGGGCCACCAGATCGCCAGCCACGGATACGACCACGGAATCCTGGTGTGGCGCAGCCCCCGCTACGTGCGCGGCCAGTTGGAGCGCGCCGAGCTCGCCATTGAGGAGGCTGCCGGCCCCGGCGCGCTCACACGCGTGTTCCGCGCGCCGCACGGCTACCGCGGGCCCACCACATGGGCGGCCGTGCGCGCCGCGGGCTACCGCATGATGGGCTGGAGCAGGGGCGTGTTCGACAGCGCCAACCCCGGCGCCGATGTGGTGGTGGCCCGCTCGGCGCAGGCGCTCACACCCGGCTGCATCCTGCTGCTGCACGACGCCGACGGCTGGGACCCCGAGGCGCCGCGCGACGACACCGCCGCCGCCATCCCCGGCATCTGCGCCGCCGCCCGCGACATGGGCATCGAACTTGTGACCCTCGACGAGCTGGGGGCATGAGCACCGACGCCCCCGACACCAAGGCCAAGCGCCGGCACATGCCGAAGTGGGGATGGCACGCCATCCGCGTGGGCGTCATCGTGCTGGTCATCCTCCTGGTCATCTGGCGCATCGACTGGAACTCGATCGTCAATGCCTTCCAGCTCGACAACATCTGGCTGCTGG
>CANGAY010000104.1 GCA_947451735.1 Actinomycetota bacterium | reverse complement strand
GGGACGATGCAAGCAGAGGGGCCCGACGGCTGTCTGAGGCGCACGTATGGAAGTTCTTAGGGGAACGTAATGCCTGCCGTTGGCAGCAGCGATCTCAGTGCCATATGCGTGGTGCCACTATGGGCACATACGTGATGTGAGTGCCAAGCGCTCACATAAAAGCGCTCTGAGCAGGCGATTGATGCAGTCAACCGTTGGTGCTGGACACGCTCGCGCGAGAGGTCTACCTTTCCCGCTGGCACTCAGGCGGGGCGAGTGCCACGCCCCGCCGGGACCATCCGGAGGGACTGGTCCCCGCAGAGAACGACAGCAACGCATGGAGGACAGATGAGTCTCGAGCCGCTTGGAGACCGCGTCATCGTCAGCGCGATTGAGATTGACCAGGTGACGGCCAGTGGAATCGTGCTTCCCGACACCGCGCAGGAGAAGCCGCAGCGCGGCAAGGTCGTGGCCGTTGGCCCGGGCCGGTACGTGGATGGCACCCGTCAGCCCCTCGACGTCGAGGTGGGCGACGAGGTCCTGTACTCGAAGTACGGCGGTACCGACCTCGTGGTGGACGGCGAGGAGCTTCTCGTGCTGAGCGAGCACGACATCCTCGCCCGCTACGTCGCCTCGAAGCCCGCCAAGGGCAAGAAGTAAGGGAGAAGAGAGAGAAATGGCTAAGGAAATCAAGTTCAACGAGGACGCCCGCCGCGCCCTCGAGGCCGGCGTCAACACGCTGGCCGACGCCGTCAAGGTGACCCTCGGCCCCAAGGGCCGCTACGTCGTCATCGACAAGATGTTCGGTGCCCCGACGATCACCAACGATGGTGTGACCATCGCCCGTGAGATCGACCTCGAGGACCCCTTCGAGAACCAGGGTGCCCAGCTGGTGCGCGAGGTGGCCACCGCCACCAACGACGTCGCCGGTGACGGAACCACCACGGCAACCCTTCTTGCCCAGGCCATCGTGCGCGAGGGTCTCAAGAACGTGGCCGCCGGTGCCAACCCCATGGGTCTGAAGCGCGGCATCGAGTCGGCTGTTGACGCAGTCGTCGGTTCGATCCACACGCAGGCCCGTGCAGTGAAGGGCAAGGAGGAGATCGCCCGCGTCGCCACCATCTCGGCGCGCGACCGTGAGGTTGGCGACATCATCTCCGACGCCATCGAGAAGGTCGGCAAGGACGGCGTGGTGAACGTCGAGGAGGGCCAGACCTTCGGGATGGAGCTCGAGTTCACCGAGGGCATGCAGTTCGACCGCGGCTACATGTCGCCGTACATGGTCACCGACCAGGACCGCATGGAGGCTGTGCTCGAGGACTGCTACATCCTCGCCCACGGCGGCAAGATCCAGCAGGTCAAGGAGATGCTCCCGCTTCTGGAGAAGGTCATCCAGACCGGCAAGCCGCTCCTCATCCTGTGTGAGGACGTCGAGGGCGAGGCCCTTGCCACCCTCATCGTCAACAAGCTGCGCGGCACCTTCACCGGTATCGCCGTCAAGGCCCCGGGCTTTGGTGACCGCCGCAAGCGCATGCTCGAGGACATCGCCATCCTCACCGGTGGCGAGCAGATCTCCGAGGAGATGGGTCTCAAGCTCGACCAGACCGAGCTGTCGCAGCTGGGTCGCGCCCGCAAGGTCGTGGTGGGCAAGGACATGACCACCATCATCGACGGCGCAGGCAAGCCGGAGGAGATCAAGGGCCGGATCAAGCAGATCCGTGCCGAGATCGAGAACTCCGACTCGGACTTCGACCGCGAGAAGCTCCAGGAGCGCCTGGCGAAGCTCGCCGGCGGTGTGGCAGTGGTGAAGGTCGGCGCCGCCACCGAGACCGAGATGAAGGAGAAGAAGCACCGCGTGGAGGACGCCCTCCAGGCAACCCGTGCCGCCCTCGAGGAGGGCATCGTCCCCGGTGGCGGTGTGGCACTCGTCAACGCCGAGCCGTCGCTTTCGAAGCTGAAGGCCAAGGGCGACGAGGCAACGGGCATCGAGATCGTGCGTCGCGCGCTGGAGGAGCCCCTCCGTCAGCTCGCCAACAACGCCGGCCTCGAGGGTTCGATCGTCGTGGGCAAGGTCCGCGAGCTGAAGGACGGCCAGGGCCTCAACGTCGACACGGGTGAGTACATCGACCTGGTCGCCGCCGGCATCATCGACCCCGCCATGGTGACGCGCTCGGCGCTGCAGAACGCAGCCTCGATCGCGAAGAACATCATCACCACCGAGTGCATCGTGGTGAACAAGCCGGACTCCGAGGGTCCGCTTGGCGCCATGCAGTCGCCCAACATGGGTGGCATGGGCATGGGTGGCGGCATGATGTAAGCCGAGTCCACCGACTCGGCGCATCGTGCGTCTGTGCGACGGGCGGGCCTTCGGGCTCGCCCGTCGTCGTTTTCGGCCGGTAGTGTCGCCGCATTCCGCAGACCCCCCTGCACCTCCGGAGGACCCCTTGATCGCCCGACGCCCGATTCTCGCCTCGGTCTGTGCCGTGGTGACCGCAGCCGTGCTGGCCCTGGCCGGGTGCGGCGGGTCGTCTGGCTCCGGGGCCGCGAGCACGGCCCCCGCCCGAGCGGCTGCGGGCACTCCGAGCATCTTCGTGGCCAACCGGGTGCCTGGCGGGGTGCTCGACGTGGTGCGGTGCGACCTCACCGATCCGGCGTCGGAGGCCAACCCGTACCCCGTGTCGTGCAGTCGCACGGACCGCACCGGGTCGGATGTGCAGGCGCTGCTCGCAACCACGCAGGGCCTGTACGAGGGGCTCGCGTCGGGCGCCATGCGCCGCTGTTCCACCGACGGCACCGGGTGTGCCGACCTCAACACCTTCGGGTCGGGGGTGCGCTCGCTGGCCACGGACGGCACGCGCATCTACGCCGGCACGTCGGCCGGCACCGTGCTGTCGTGCGATGCCACCCAGGCCAACCGGTGCTCCGACCTCCGCACCGGTCCGGGGTCGGTCAATGGACTGGCGGTGACGGCCGGGTCGCTGTTTGCCGCGCTCGGCACCGAGAACGTGCTGATCAAGTGCGACCTGACAGCGGGCACGTGCGCGCGCCACGCGTCGCTCCCCGGCTCGGCGTCCGCCATCACCGTGAGCGGTGATCGCCTGATCGTGAGCACCATGTACGACCTGGTGTCATGCGACCCGGCGACGGCCAACGCGTGTGTGACGCACCCCCGCACCACATCGCAGATCCTCGACGTGACCGCGGGCGGGGGCAACGTGTACGTGGCCCGCGGCGGGGCCCGGGACTTCCTGCAGCAGTGCGACGCCGACGCCACCAACTGCGTCAGGCGCAAGACGGGATCCACGCGCATCACCGGCAACGCCGTTGCCGTGCAGAGTGGCCGGGTGTTTCTGGGGTCAGCCATTCTCTGGTCGTGCAAGGCCGCCTCGGTGGCGCCCTGCGTGGGCACCCGGGGCCTGCCGACGGGGTTCCGGTCGGTTGACCTGGTGGTCGCCGGAACCCCGGCGGGCTAGCCGGTGACGGGGAAGATGGGCAGCGACGCCGGCGCGGTGACCCTGGCCGCGTTGCCCGCGACCGCGCTGCCCAGCGCCGTTGCCGTTCCGATGGCGCGGGCCCGGGCGCGGTAGCTCACGGTGACCGGCGTGCCCCTGCGGATCTGCGCCTTCACCCAGCACACCACCGCCCCGCGGCGGATGCCGCTTGACGATGTGTAGGTGAGCCCCTTCGGGATTGAGATGCAGATGCGCACCGTGTTGGCCGGGTAGTCCGACAGCGTGCGCACGGTGGACGACACCAGCACCGACTGACCCGGCCGCACCGCACCGGGGCCGATGCGCGTGGCGATGCCGAGGCGCGCCTGCGTGGTCGCGCTGGTGGTGACCTTCACGATGGCCGTGGCGCGGTTATTGGCCATGTTCGAGTCGGTCTGGGTGCCGGTGCTGGCCACCGCGGTGTTGACGAGGGTCTCGCCCGCCCGGTCGCTGCCGACCTTGGCCGACACCTTCACGGTGGTTGATGCGCCGACGATGATCTGGCCGAGTGCGCAGGTGATCTTGCGGCCGGCGATGGCGCACGCGGTGCCGTTGAAGTTGGCGCTGGTGGGGGTGAGGCCCACGGGCAGCGTGTCGGTGACCGTGGCTGACGTGGCCGCCGACCCGCCCTGATTGGCCACGGTGATCGTGTAGCCGATGGTGCCGCCCGGCTTCACCGTCCTGGCGCCGGCGGTCTTGGTCACCTTCAGGTCGGCCGCCGTTGCACCGGGGTCAACCGTGATGGTGGCGCTGCTGGTGTTGTTGGCCGCGTTGGGGTCGCTCTCGGCGCCCGGGGTGAGGGTGGCCGTGTTGGTGATGACGGCCCCCGCCCAGTTCGAATCCACCTGGGCCACCACGAGCACCTGGAAGCCTGCGGCCGGCACGATCTCACCCGCCTGGCAGGCCACCGTCTGCCCGCTGAG
>CANGAY010000103.1 GCA_947451735.1 Actinomycetota bacterium | reverse complement strand
AGGCATCGCTGAAGGGCATGTCCAAGGGCCCGGCCGCCACTGAGGTGGGCAAGCTCATCGCCGAGCGCGGCAAGGCCGCCGGCGTCACCCGCGTGGTCTTCGACCGCGGCGGTTACCTGTACCACGGCCGGGTGAAGTCGCTTGCCGACGGCGCCCGTGAAGCCGGGCTCGAGTTCTAGGGACGAGGAAGAAGATGGCAGAGCGCAGGCGCGAAAAGGTCAGCACGGACGGCGTGGAGCTTCAGGAGCGTGTGGTCCAGGTGAACCGTGTCGCCAAGGTGGTCAAGGGCGGTCGCCGCTTCTCGTTCTCGGCCCTGGTGGTCGTGGGCAACGAGGTGGACGCAGTTGGCGTGGGTCACGGCAAGGCGAACGAGGTTCCGCTCGCCATCCAGAAGGCCGTGGACGACGCCAAGAAGAACATGTTCCGCGTGCCCCGGTACGGCTCGACGATCACGCACGAGACGATCGGTCACCACGGTGCCGGCCGCGTGCTGCTGAAGCCGGCCGCTCCCGGTACCGGTGTCATCGCCGGTGGTGGCGTGCGCGCAGTGCTCGAGCTCGCCGGCGTGCGCGACATCCTGAGCAAGTCGCTTGGCACCACCAACCCGGTGAACCTGGTCTCGGCCACGGTGAACGGTCTCAAGTCGCTGCGCACGCCCGAAGAGGTTGCGGCACTGCGCGGCAAGACCGTCGCCGAGGTGCTCGGCACCTCCGGCGGGTCCAACCGCGTGGTGGCCGACGAGGCCCCCGCCGCTGACGACGCCCCGGCTGCGGCCGCGGAGGAGGTCACCGCGTGAGCCAGTTGAAGATCACGCAGGTCCGGTCGCAGATCGGCAGCACCCAGCGTCACCGCGGCACGCTCCGTGCCCTGGGTCTGGGTCGCATTGGTTCCACGGCGGTCCACGAGGACTCGCCGACCCTGCAGGGCGCGCTGCGCAAGGTGGCGTCCCTCGTGAAGGTTGAGGAGGTCGACGGTGGCCGCTGACGAGATGAACGTGGATCCCGAAGAGGTCCGCCTCGAGAACCTCCGCCCGAACCCGGGCGCCAAGCACCGCCGCAAGCGCGTCGGTCGTGGCCCGGGCTCCGGCAAGGGCAAGACCTGTGGTCGCGGCATGAAGGGCGCCGGCGCGCGCTCGGGTCCGGGCCCGCGCCCGGGGTACCGCGGTGGCTCCGTGCCCCTGCACATGCAGAAGGGCAAGCTGCGCGGCCCCAACCACAAGAAGTCGATGCCGATCGGCCCGTTCCGCACCAACTCGGTGCCCGTGAATGTCGGTTCGCTCGCCAAGGTGTTCGGTGCCGGGGACGTCGTTGACGCCACCGCGCTCGCCGAGCACGGCCTGGTGAAGAACAACGACAACCGCGCGTGGCCCGTGAAGCTGCTGGCGAACGGCGAGATCTCGCACGCCCTCACGGTGCGCGTGGAGCAGGCCTCCGCCGCGGCCATCGCGAAGATCGAGGCGGCCGGCGGCCGCGTCGAGCTCGTCGGCCAGGAGTAGTCACGACCCTGTGGGCTGCAGCACGATCGTCAAGGCCTTAGGCTAAGCACCCGTGCTTACCGCCATGCTCAGCTCGCTCCGGTCCCCGGAGCTCAGGAAGAAGCTGCTGGTCACCGCCGGCCTGCTGGCGGTGTTCCGCTTCGGGTCGTACGTGCCCGTGCCCGGTGTCAACGCCGACCGCCTCGCGGCCGCGCTGCAGAACAAGGGCACCACCAACATCCTGAACTTCCTCAACCTGTTCGCGGGTGGCGCGCTCACGCGCTTCGCCGTGTTCGCGCTGGGGATCATGCCGTACATCACCGCGAGCATCATCCTGCAGTTGCTCACCGTGGTCATCCCGTCGCTGGAGCGCCTCCAGAAGGAGGGCGAAGCCGGGTACGCCAAGATCACGCAGTACACGCGGTACATGACCGTGGGCCTGGCGCTGCTGCAGTCGCTGGCCTACGTCCTCTACTTCCGCTCGCAGGACGCCCTGCCGGACGTGGGGTGGTCGCGCACCTTCCTCATCATCATCTCGCTCACCGCGGGTACCACCATGGTGATGTGGCTCGGTGAGCTCATCACCCAGCGCGGCATCGGCAACGGCATGTCGCTGCTCATCTTCTGCGGCATCGTCGCCAGCCTGCCCCAGGCCCTTCGCGGCTGGATCGGCCTGCCGCCGGTCACCGCGGTGATCATCGCCGTCATCGCCATCGGCATCGTCATCGGCGTGGTGTTCGTGAACGAGGGCGTGCGCAGAATTCCCATTCAGTACGCCAAGCGCCAGGTGGGTCGTCGCATGACGTCCGGCGGCACCACCTACATGCCCATCCGCGTGAACATGGCCGGCGTGATCCCGGTCATCTTCGCCGCGTCGGTGACGATCCTGCCGCCCACGCTGGCCGAGCTGGCCGGTGGTGGATCGTGGCTGCAGAGCGTGGCCGACTTCCTGTCGCCGGGCTCCTGGTGGTTCATCCTCTTCGAGGGCCTGCTCATCGTGCTGTTCACCTACTTCTACACCGCGGTGCAGTTCAACCCGACGGAGCAGGCGGACAACCTGAAGAAGTACGGTGGGTTCATCCCCGGCGTGCGTCCCGGCCGTCCCACGGCCGTGTACCTCGACCGCGTGGTCACGCGGCTCACGCTTCCCGGCGCCATCTACCTCGCGCTCATCGCGGAGTTCCCGAACATCATCTTCCGGTACCTGCCGGAGTCGAACGTGTTCTTCGGGCTCTTCGGCGGCACCTCGCTGCTGATCGTGGTGGGCGTCGCACTCGACACCATGCGCCAGATGGAGGCCCAGCTGATGATGCGCTCGTACGAAGGATTCCTGCAATAGCCCGCCTCGTGCTGTTCGGACCTCCCGGTGCCGGCAAGGGCACGCAGGCCGAGTTCCTCAAGGAGCGCGGGCTGCTGCACCTGTCCACCGGTGACCTGCTGCGCGCCGCGGTGGCCGAGGGCACGCCGCTGGGCGTGGAGGCCAAGACGTTCATGGACGCCGGCGACCTGGTGCCCGACGCGGTGGTCATCGGCATGATCCGCGAGGCGCTCACCGGCCGCACCGACGACTTCATGCTCGACGGCTTCCCGCGCACCATCGCGCAGGCCGAGGCCCTCGACGGCATGCTCGCCGAGGTGGGCGCGCCGCTCGACAACGTCATCTCGTTCGAGGTGCCGCGCGACGAACTGATGCGTCGCCTGGCCGGACGCTGGATCTGCCGCGGGTGCGGCCGCTCGTTCCACGAGACGTCCAACCCGTACGACGGCTCGCCGTGCAGCAAGACCGGCGAGGCGTGCGACCTGTACCAGCGTGATGACGACCGTGCGGAGGCCGTGGCCAACCGCCTGGACGTGTACGAGGCGCAGACCGCTCCGCTCATCGAGTACTACCGCTCGCGCGGCCTGCTGCGCGACATCGACGGATCTCTTCCGCTTGACGAGGTCCAGGCGCGCGTTGTCGAAGCACTCGCGTAGCAGCGGGCCCGTCCCGAAGACGCCGGCCGAGATCGACGCAATGGCGGCGAGCGGCGCGGTGCTGGCCGAGTGCCTCGACATGCTCGAGGCCGCCGTGGCCCCGGGCGTGACCACCGGCGAACTTGACGCGATGGCCGAGGAGTTCATCGTGTCGAAGGGCGGCGTGCCGTCGTTCAAGGGCTACCACGGGTTCCCGGGCACCATCTGCCCGTCGGTGAACGCCGAGGTGGTGCATGCCATTCCGGGCCCCGTCGCGCTGGTTGAGGGCGACATCATCTCGATCGACTGCGGCGTGACCCTCGACGGCTGGGTGTCCGACTCCGCGCGCACCATCCCGGTGGGCGAGGTGAGCGGCGTTGCCACCAATCTGATGGACGCCACCCGCAGGTCGCTGGCCGCCGGCATCCAGGCCGCGCGCCCGGGCAACCGCACGGGTGACATCGGCGCCGCAGTGCAGGAAGTGGTGGAGCGCGCCGGCTTCAACGTGGTGCGCACGCTCGTGGGCCACGGCGTGGGCCGCACCATGCACGAGGAGCCGCAGGTGCCCAACTTCGGCAAGCCGGGAACCGGCGTGCTGCTGGAGGAGGGCGTGGTCATCGCCATCGAGCCCATGGTCACGCAGGGCGACCATGAGGTGGTGCTGGGCAGCGATGGATGGGTCGTCACCACGAAGGATGGCGGTCTGGCAGCGCACTTCGAGCACACCGTGGCCATCACTGCAGCGGGCCCCCGCATCCTCACCCGGCGCGCGGGCTGACGGAACGGTTCCGATGCTCTCCCGATCCTGCTATCTTCCCCGGCCGCGCGTGGAACGAAACGCGATGATCGTCGTGTGCCCGAACGGGCCCGCCTTCGTCCAACGTCACCTCGCGCGCAGTGGCGCCGCCACGACCCTCGCCCAGCCGGGCGCGGACGTGCCGTCGCCGGGTCACCCAGCGAGGAGTCGCAAGT
>CANGAY010000102.1 GCA_947451735.1 Actinomycetota bacterium | reverse complement strand
GTCAGCTGAAGATCGCACCGGGTGGCCAGCTCGTCACCGCACTCGGTGCAAAGGGCGCGCTGGTGAACGCGGGCCTTCGCCGCGGCGACGTGATCACCAAGATCAACAACCTCGACGTGACCACGCCGGGCCAGTGGCAGGCGGCCATCAAGGCCCTTCCGGCTGACGCCCCCTTCCCAATCGAGTACCGCCGCGGCGCAACGCCCGTGTCGGCGCAGGTGCAGTTGCCGCCCGACTGGACGCCGGCCCCGGACTACGCACCCACCTTCAAGGTGCTGCTGAAGCGCGAGGCCAAGAAGCCCGTGCTCGGCGACCTGGTGGCAAGCGTGCGCAGCCGCATTGACGCCGGCAAGCTGCCGGATGCCCAGACGCAGTTCGACGCCTGGCCCGCCAACCTGAAGACCACGGCCGTGGGCCAGATGGTGCAGGGCGAGATCCTGCTGGCGAAGAACGACATGAAGGGCGCGCTCAAGGCCTACGAGGCGTCAACCGCCAAGGACGCCACCCTCGCCCCCGCACTGCTCGGCAAGGGTCTGGTGCTCTCGCGCCTCGACCGCACCGCGGATGCCGTGCCGGTGTTCCAGGCCGCCGTGGCCCAGGACCCGGGTGACGCGATCGGGCAGGCATTTCTGGCCTACGCCCTCATCGCCACCAACCAGAACGATGCCGCCATCGCCGCCGCCACCGCGGCCATGACCCTCGACACCAAGTACGAGGACGGCCCCATCGCACTGGGACTGGCGCAGATCGCCGCCGGCCAGAAGGCCACCGGCGTGGCCAACCTCAAGAAGGGCCTGCTGCTGATGACCGATCAGAAGCGCGCCGACCAGCTGATCGCGGAGAACCTCGAGCCCAACGCCTGATCTGCCCGGCCCCCGGAGGGGCTGCGCAGCGGCATTGCGGGAGGCCACGGCAGGCACGCACGCCCCCATGCGGGCACGCTCCTGCAGGTGGAACCACGGTCATTGCGTGACGCACGGGAGCCACCACCGCGTCGTCACCACATGACGTGAGCGCCGGCCGGAGCCGGCGCCCCCGGGCCGCCGATGCGGCCTAGAGTTCGCCCGTCGGCTCGGCGCGCTCCTCGTCCTCCCATCGGCTTCGACCCCGCGTGCGGCTGCCCATGTTGAGCCACACGATGATGGAGCCGATACCGATGATGAGCCCGATCCAGAACTGCCACTTGGTGATCGGGTTGCCCGAGAAGATGCCGAAGAGCAGCAGCACTGCGATGACGGCGACCAGCGCCACGGGGCGCTGACGCGGCGGCGCGAGCTGCACCACCCACGGTGCCGCGAGCGAGATGATGAGGAGCAGGATGGAACTCATGCGCGAAAGGGTAGCGCAGGCCCCGGAAATCGCGTGCAACGGCGCATTTCATGGGTACCCTCCGGGCATGCGCGCCGTCGGCATCCACCTCAACCCCGAGATGCGACGCGACGACCCCCCGGGCCGCTCGGCGGTGGCCGAGATCGGTGCCGATGGCGTGCTGCGATCCGTGCAGATGTGCCGTTCTGATGGGGAAATCGTCGCGCTGGTGGGCGATTCGCCCGCGGTCGTGGTGATCGATGCCCCGATCGCCATCCCCCACGGGACAGCCGGCCGCCGCGACATGGAACAGGTGCTCGCGTGGCTCGACATCCCCGCGTTTCCCGTGACCCGCGCACGGCTCGAGAAGGTGCACGGCGGCGCACGCGGGCCCGGGTTGCGCGCGCAGATGCCCGATCACACGGTGGTGGAGGGAATCCCCGATCAGGTCATCCGGCAGTTGCTGTGGGAGCGGGAACACCCCATGGGCACTCCCCCGCTCGGCCTCGCCGACTACCGGGCCGCCTGGCTGGGCGTGCGCGCACCGGCCTTCCGGCCGCGCGGCGGGCGGGCCCGGCATGACGGCCTGGCGCCTGCGCGCGCGGTGCTTGCCGACGCCGCCGACCTCGCCGCCTGGCCCGCGCCCGAGCGCACGGGTGATCTGGCGGCCCTGGACGAGGCCGCGGCCATCGACGCGGTGGCCTGCGCCATTACGGCCCACCGGTGCCTGCATGGCCCGGCCGACTCGTGGGCGCGCATCGGAACCGCGGACAGCGGCCGCGTGCTCATCCCCGCGGGGCCCGATCTCATCGCCCGCGCAGTTGTGAATATCGCCCGTCTTGCGGACGAAGGGTCCATCGCCATGCCCCGTGAGGTTGCGGGCGGGGCGGTCGGACCGGCACACTCATGGTGAGCCGCGACGCAACGCGGACATGCGACCGGGAGGAACCCGTTGTCCACTGACAGCGTTTACAAGGTCATCGAGATCGTGGGCACCAGCGCCGAGTCGTGGGAAGCCGCCACGAAGCTCGCCGTGGAGACCGCCTCCGCGTCGCTGCGCGACCTGCGCGTGGCCGAGGTCGTGAAGCAGGACGTCACCATCAAGGACGGCACCGTCGACCGGTACCGCGTGCGTCTGCTCATCAGCTTCAAGTACGAACTGGGCGCCTAGACCCTGCCTGAGGGGCGCGGCGGGTCGGGATCGACCCGCCGCAGCAGGAAGACGAATACGGTCATCACGATGGCCGCGGCCACGAGCGTGATGAGTGACGCCCCGATGAACGCCATGCGTCCGTTGCGTGACGTATCCGCGCCCGCGGGCCCCAGTACGAACTCGAGGAACACCACCACGGGCACCGTGGCCACGGCGCAGGCCAGCGCCACGCCCATTCCCACGCTGCGAAGCGCCGGCGGGGCGAGCCCGGTGCCGCCCCGCCACCGCACGAGCACGGCGGCAGTGATGGCGCCCACCGCGAGCGCCAGCAACTCACCCGAGTAGGTGTCAACCGGCCGGTGCCAGCCGGCGGCGAGGGTGCCCGCGGCGATGGACGACGCCCACAGGTAGCCGACGATGCCCGCCGGGATGCGCCACCGCACCGGCACCACCAGCACGAACGCGATGGCCAGGGCCATGGAGATTGACGCGTGCCCGCTGGGCGCGGTGTTGTGGGCGAGCCACGGGGGGTCAACGCCCAGATCGGGCCGCGGGAGCCCGTACTTGAACACCTGCGACAGGATCGCGGTGCCGAACACCACCACGCCGGCGGCCAAGGCGAGTCGCGGGCGGCGGCGGAGCAATGCCACCGCCATCAGCGCCAGGCCCAGCCCGAGCAGGCTGAGTTCGGTGAGCGAATGCAGCAGCGAGCCCACCAGTTGCTGCGCCTGCGCGTGCACGGCGAATCGCGCATTGAACACGGCGTTGCCGAAACGCTGGCCGCTGATGGTGCCCACACCGAGCAGGAAGGTCGCGGCCGCAAGCGCGAGCGCGACGATTGCCACCGTGGCCATGAGCCCGGCGCGGCGGCGATCGGCACCGCTGATCACGTGCGCGCGATCCTCAGTTCCAGGGCGGTGGCATCGGCGGCCACGATCGCACCCCTCAGGTGGGCGACATCTGGGTACGCGCGGTCGGGGATGGTGCGTGCCACCACGGGCACCGCCACCTCGTCGTCGGCCAGGGGCCAGGGTGACAGCGTGCAGGTGCGGTCGTCCACCGCCGCCACGGTGATCGGGATGCCGTCGTCGTCGTTCAGCGCGCGCGGCACCCGGTGCAGCGTCCACTGGTCGTGCCCGAGCAGGCCCCTCCACGTGAGGTAGAGGCTCAGGCGATCGAGCGCCTGCAGCACCCGGTACGCCGCCCACGACCACTGCGCCATGCCGGCGGAGTCGCCCATCGCCGCCTCCACGCGGGCGCGCGTGGCCCGTTCGTCCTGCACCAGATCGCGCACCACGTCGGGCAGCGCGTTGACGTCGGGCATGGGCCCATCGAGCCCCATGCGGTGCTGCACGAGGCCGGCGCAGTGCATGCCCACAAGCATTCCCGCGACCTCGTCGCGATCGGTGGCCGCCGCAATGCTGCGCCGGTGGATGGCCATGTGGTCGGCCGTCTCCATGGCGATGAAGTCGCGCGGGGTGCCATCGGGCCCCGCGTCGGGGCTGCGCTCCCACTGACGCCAGCCCTCGTCGTGCCACTCGGCCGCCAGCTGCACGGGATCCCATGGCTCGGGGCGCGCGAACTGCGCATTGCCCCAGCGCGCCGCGATGAGGCCGCACTGCGACTGATGGTCGGTCTGCATCACCACGCGGATCCCCCCGGGGACGCGCGCGACGATCATCGCCGGGCTGCCGCCGCGGTTGCCGCACCCACGATGCCCGCGGCGTTCTGGAGCGTGGCCGCCCGCACCGGTGGACGCACCTCGAGCAGGGGCACGAACTTGTCGGCCTTGCGCGACACCCCACCGCCCAGCAGCACCAGGTCGGGCCAGAAGAGGTGGTCGATGACGTCGATGACCTCACTCAGGTGATTGGCCCACTTGTGCCACGAGAGGTCGTGCTCCTCGCGGACCGATGCCGCGGCGCGGCGCTCGGCGTCCTTGCCC
>CANGAY010000101.1 GCA_947451735.1 Actinomycetota bacterium | reverse complement strand
CTGTACCTCATCGCCGAGCTCGGGATCATCCTGCTGCTGTTCTATCTGGGGCTCGAGTTCAGCCTCGAGCGCATCACGCAGGCATGGAAGCTGGTGGCCAAGGGCGGGGTGATCGACCTGGTCATCAACGGCGGCCTGGGGTTCCTCGTGGGCGTGGCGCTGTTCGGCGTGAGCGTGGAGGCCCTCATCGTTGCCGGCATCATCTACGTGTCGAGCAGCGGCATCATCACCCAGGCGCTGTTCGACTTCCGGCGCCTGGCCGACGACGAGACCGACATGGTGCTGGGCGTGCTGGTGTTCGAGGACATCGCCATCACGGTGTTCCTGGCCATCGCATCCGCGCTTGCCGTGGGGCAGACGGTGAGCGCCGGCATGATCACCGTGCGCACGCTCATCGTCGTCGGGTTCGTGGCGGCATTCCTCACCGCCAGCCGGTACCTGCCCAAGTACATCGACCGCATCAGCCCGAAGATCGAGCGCGACCGCCTCGTGCTGGTGTCGCTGGCGCTGGTGGTGGGGTCTGCGGCGCTCGCGGAGTGGGCGGGGCTGTCGGCCGCCATTGGCGCGCTGCTCGCGGGAATCCTGCTGTCGGAGACCGAGGCCCGCGAGCGCATCGAGCGCCACCTCTACGGCCTGCGCGATTTCGCCGCCGCCATCTTCTTCTTCACGTTCGGCCTCGAGATCGATCTGGGCTCGGTGGGGGCGATCTGGGAATGGGTGCTGGTGGGGGTGCTGGTGGCCATCGGCGGCAAGCTGGTGGGCGGCTATCTGGCCGGTCGGGCCAGCCGATTCACGCGTCGCCAGTCGTTCACCGCGGGCGCCACCCTCATCGCCCGCGGCGAGTTCTCGCTGATCCTCGCGCAGGTCGCAGCGCTCGGCGTGGCGCTCGACCCGTCGTTTCGCCAGCGCATCACATCGTTCACCGGCATGCTCGTGCTGGTAACGGCAGTGGTCGGGGTGATACTCATGAGGGAGTCCCGCACGGTGGGACGCGCGATTTTCGGCACCCGGAAGCCCGCAGCGCAGCCTGCCGTCCCTGAGGAGGGTCCTTCATGATCGAGGTACGGGAGACACGCCTCCCCGGCGTCGGCAAGAAGTTCAGCATGCAGACCGCCCGCGGCGAGAACGTGTGCGCCATCGTGCACACCGATGGCCGGCGCGAGGTGTACCACCGCACCGACCCGGATGAGGATGTGGAGGGCGTCATCATCCTCACCGACGACGAGGCCAAGGAACTGGGCGCGATTCTCGGCGGTGTGGTGTACGAGCCCGAGCTCACCCGCGACATCGACGTGGCCCTGAAGGACCTGGCCTTCGAGTGGGTGGACATCCCCGAGAGCAGCCCGCTCGTGGGCCTGACGGTGCAGACGTGCCGCATCCGCCGCGAGACGGGAGGCACCATCGTGGCCATCCTGCGCAAGCCCGACGCCCTCCCCATGCCGCACCCCGATGAGCCGATCAAGGCGGGCGACACGCTCGTCATCCTCACACGACCCGACACCTTCGACGACATCAAGCGGCTCGTCGCCGAGGGCCCTCCGACGGACGACGCCTGAGCCCCCAGGGGCTCGCCGCCACGCCATGAGGGATCCGGACAGGCGCGACCTCTGGTCGGTGCTTCGCGGTCGGGGCACCCCGTCGCTGCGCGGGCTGCTCACCCGCGTGGTGGTGGGCGTTGCCGTGGTGCTCGGCATCCTGGCCATCCTCGCCGTCGTCGGCGTGGTGGCATCCACGGCGTCGTACCGCGACGACCAGCAGGCGGCCGTCAACCGCGCGCAGGCATCGGAGGCCATCCTCTCCGACCTGCTGAATGCCGAGACCGGCGTGAGCGGCTACACGCTGACCGGCCGCCCCAACTACCTGGGCCCCTACGTGAAGGCACAGGCCTCGTACCCGCAGAGCATCCAGCGCCTGCGCGAACTGGTGAGCGGCACGCCGAAGCTGGAGCAGTCGGTTGCGCAGATCGACCGTGCCGCCCAGTTGTGGTTCTCGGAGGCCGAGACGCTGGTTGACCTGCGCAAGGACGGCGACATCCAGGGTGCCGTCGATCGCATCAATCAGGGCATCGACAAGGCGCGGCTCGACGCCCTGCGCGCGGAGCAGGCCACGCTGCGCGGGCTGGTGGAGCGCGAGCGCGAGGCGGCGCTCCGCCGTGCCGACCGACGCCGTTGGCTCACCATCCTCGCCGTGCTGGCCGGCGCCGTCATCGCGGTGCTCACGGTGCTCTACGCCACGCGAATCCTGTGGCGCCGGGTGGGCGCGCCGCTTGGCGACCTGCTGCGTGGTGTGCAGCGCGTGGGTGAGGGGCGCACGGGTGAGCAGGTGCCCGAGACGCCGGACGCCGCGCGCGAGGTGTCGCAGCTGGTCGTATCGTTCAACGAGATGCAGGGGCAGGTGGTGGTGCAGCGCGACGCCGCCGAGGCCAGCGCCCGCCGCACCGAGGCGGCGCGCGCCGAGCGGCGCCTGTGGCAGACCGTGGAGAAGGGGCTGCTGCCCGAGAACCTGCCCTCGGTGCACGGGCTGCGCCTCGCAGCGCGGTACCTGCCGATGAGTCCGGGGCTCGCCATCGGCGGTGACTTCTACGACGCCCGCGTGCTGCCCGATGGCAGCGTGGCGCTGGTGGTGGGCGATGTGGCCGGTCACGGCGCCGAGCCGGCCGCCCGCGCAGCGCGCCTGCGGTTCGGCTGGCGGGCGCTCGTTGAGGTTGACCCGGACCCGCAGCGGGTGATGGGCGTGCTGAACACCCTGGTGGTGGGGCCGGGCGAGCGCGAGCAGGGCATCTACGCCAGCATGTGCCACTGCATCGTGCACCCCGATGGCCGCGCCGAGGTGGCCCTGGCCGGCCACCCCCGGCCCATCCTCATGGATGGCGCGTCAGGCAGCCCCATCGAGGTGGAGGCGCGCGGCCCCATCCTGGGGCTGCTCGACCCGCCGACGTGGCCCGTGACCCAGGTGACCATCCCGCACGGCGGTCTGCTGGTGCTCTACACCGACGGCCTGCTGGAGGCGCGCCAGGGCGATGAGATCTTCGGCTCGGCCCGCGTGGTGCAGACACTGGCCGAGGGTATCGGCATGCCACTTGAGGCCCGCATCGCGTTCCTCACCGAGCGCGCGCGACGGTACGACTCGGGCAACCTGCGCGACGACGTGTCGGTGCTCGCCGTGCAGCGCATGACCACGCCGCCCCGGTAGCGGCTACCGGCGGGGGCGACGCCCCACGGGGAACGCCTTGGGGACGGCCTCCAGGCGGTATCCCACGCGGTGCTCGGTCTGCACGTAGGTGTAGTTGCCGCCGGCCTCGTCCACCTTTCGGCGCAGGCGGCGCACGAGCACGTCAACCGAGCGGTCGCCGTGCGGGCGCTCGCCACCCCACACGCGGGTGAAGATCTCGTCGCGCGAGATGGTGCGGCCCTTCTCCTCGGCCAGGATCCACAGCAGCTTGGTCTCGAGCGGGGTGAGGGGCGCCACGTCGTCGGCGATGCGCACCTCGAGGCGGTCCCGGTCGATCACCAGATCGCCCATCGACGACTCGGCGGGGTCGCCGGTGCCCAGCACCTCGGCGCGCCGCAGCGCGGTGTCCAGGCGGGCCACCAGTTCCTTCGCCGAGAACGGCTTGCGCAGCAGGTCGTCGGCGCCCAGCGTGAGGGCCTCGAGCCGCTCGCCCTCGTCGGGGCGGGCGGTCATGACGATGATGGGCAGGTGCGGTGCCCAGCGGCGCACGTCGCGGATGATCGACCAGCCGTCCACGTGGGGCAGCATGAGGTCGAGCACCACGGCGTCGGGCGTCCAGGCCTTGAGCGTGGTGAGCGCGGCCAGTCCGTCGCGCGCGATGGTGGTGGCGAATCCGGCCTTGGAGAGGTGCCACGCAACGGCCTGGGCGGTCGACTCGTCGTCTTCCACCACGAGGATGGTCTTGCGGCTGGGATCGTTGGCGGCAAGCGGGTTCGGTGTCATCGGTGCGCGACGCTACGACAGTTACACCGCTGAATCGTGACCGGCCTGTGAACACCGCGTGAATGCGTGAAAACGACGTGTTCAAGCGGTTTCACAGCATGTTCACGAGTTCCTTGTAACGGGTCACACGTCGTTCACAAGTGAGGGGCGAGACTCGTCGCGACTCGAGGGGCGCACCCGTTTCCGAGCTCACCAACTCAATCGTCACAGGAGACTTCCAGACGTGAATCGCACTCTCCGCAACGTCGCACTTGCCTCAGTGGCCGGTCTTTCGCTGGTCGGTACGGCCTCTGCTCTCGGTGCCAGCACCGGTTCGGGCGCGACGTTCCCTTCAATCGCCTACCAGCAGTGGTGTGGCGACTCCGGGCTCTGCTCGTACACCCCGGTGGGTTCGGGTTCGGGCATCAAGGCCCTTGCCGCCAAGACCGTCGACTTCGCCGGTTCCGACGTGCAG
>CANGAY010000100.1 GCA_947451735.1 Actinomycetota bacterium | reverse complement strand
GTCGTCATTGACGTCGCCGAAGTACGCCACCACCGTCGCCAGGTCGCCGTTTCGCGACACCAGCTGGGGGCGGCCGGGAACCGGCGCAGCCACCTTGGCCACGTCGGGGTCGGCCTTCATCTCCTTCACGACCCGGGCGACGACCGCCTGGCCCGCGGGCGACTGCACCTTGGCCCCCGGGTCGACGATGGCAACCACGGACGGCACTGCAGAGGCACCTGTGGCCGCCACCACCTGATCCTGTGCGCGCACGGCGGCCGAATCGGGGTCGTTGAAGCCCCCCGACGACAGCGAGCCGATGAGGCTCACGCCGATGCCAAGCGCTGCTGCGCCCACGATGAGGGCGAGGATGATGATGCGAACGGGATGGGCCTGTGAGACCCGGGCGAACCGGTTGAGCATGCGCCCGGGAGACTACGTCAGCCGAGCGTGCCACTCCGCGAGAAAGGCGCGCGCCGATTCGCCCAGCCGGTATCCACCCACGCCATTCGCCAACAGTTGGCGGCCGGCAGGCGTGGCCTCCGCCAGCGCCCACGCGCAGCTCTGCGGCGTGACGCAGCCGACGGGAAGAGTACCGCCGGACGGGTATGAATCGCTGCCGGTGAACATCATGTGCAGGCGGTTCACGTCGCCGCCGGCACGCTGGAACTCCGCGCTCACCGCCGCGGGCGCCGTGCGCCACTCGTTGACGGTGAACGGCGACGTCATGGTCACGCCGAGTCCGTGGTACATCTCGATCCACACCCCCGCCACGTGGCTGAGGCCCCCGAACACGGCGCGATACGTGCGGAAGTGCGGGCGGCCATCGCGCCCGAGGTTGCGATCAGGGCCCTGGCCCGCCGCCAGCGCAGAGGTCATGGCGGGCGCCAGGTACACGTGGATGCGGGACGCCCAGGTGCCGCCGTAGGGCGATGGCACATCGAGGGCGGCCAGGGCGGCGGCGAAGCGGCCACCGGCCGACGCCGGGTCGGGTGCGGGCGCGCGTGCACCCTTCACATTCGGCGCCATCGGGTCGGCCGCCGACGTGGTCACCTCGTCGATGCCGATCACGTGCGACGGCGAGTCGTCAATGGCACCCTGAATCACGTCGACCATCTCGGCGCTCGACATGTCGATGATCTCGGCCAGTTTCACCTTGCCGATCATCCACTGCTCGTCGTCGGCGCCGAAGAGGCCGCTGTTCGAGGGCTCCTGCCGGCGGGCCCCCTGCGCCCCCGTGAGGCCCGGGGCACCGTCGGACGGGTGCACGACCTCGCGCACGGCGGCGTCCACGTCGTAGAGCATGGCAAGCGCCCCGTCCCGCATCGGCGTGCGGGGCGCCGCGGCGTTCTGGCGCTTGCCCCGGGTCCGCCCGCCGGCGGGCAGCGTGATGGCCGTGATGGCGTCATCGCCGGCGACTGCGCCCGCCACGGGGTGCGCGGTGAGGGTTGCGCCCCGGACTGTGCGAGACCCCCCGGGAAGACGCACCAGCGTGTTGCCGGCGCCGAGCCACGCGGTGGTCGACACCAGGGTGGTGCGCCCGGACGCGACGGTGAACGCCACCTCGGCCGGCCGGCTCAGCGTCACCTGTACGCGGGCGGCACCCCCGGCGGCCGCCTGCGGCGTGAGCGCCGTGATGCGCGGGGCTTCGCTGTTCACCGTGTCGGCAACCGGCGTGCGGGTGACGGGCGACGGCGACGCGACGGGGGCGGCCTCGATGGTCACCTCGCGGGCGTCGGAGCAGTTGCCCACCCGGTCGCACGCGCGAACGCGCAGCGTGCCGCCGGCGTCGGCGGCCGAGACCGGCACGCGCATGTCACTCACGACGGCCCAGGGGGAGCTGGCGCCGGATTCAGAGGTGATGGACCACTCGTAGTCCCCCACACCCGACTCATCGTCAGCAGCCGCGCCCACCTCAACCGCGGCGCCCGTCGTTCCCACCTGCACCGGATCAACGGCCACACCCGGCGTGGTGGGCGCCGACGCGTCGGTGTGCACCGGCACGGTGGTGATGGCGCCCGTGAGGCCGGTCCACGACCGCCGGTAGGCCTGCACCGCCACGATGTCGCTTGCGGGGAGCGCCGCGGGTGCCGTGGTCTCCGTGCCCCACATGCCCGTGGCCGACTGAAAGCGCACATACGCCGGGCCCGACACGCCGTCGCCGTGAGCGGTGGTGACCTGCACCGACTGACCCGGCACCAGCGCGCGCCAGCCATCGTCGGTGATCTTGCCGCCGGTCAACATGACGCCGGGCGCGAGCGGACGGCTCACCGCGAGAGGCGCCGGTGCGTCGCAGGAGGCCACCGGCCCAGACCCGGGAGGTGGCGTCAACTCGACGCGCCACGACCACGACCCGCCGGTGACCCCCGGGATGCTCACCAGCGTCGCGCGGGTACCGGCGGTGCGGAATCCGGACAGGGTGGCGAGGGTGATGAATGGGCCATCCGAGCCGGTGGGGCGAGCGAGGATTCGGGCCGACCCGTTCGACGGCCACGTGGTGGGCATGGTCCAGGTGAGCGTGGCGCGATCCGGCGACGAGAGCGCCACCGACGACGCGGTGCAGGCGGTGCCCACCGCGCCTGCTGAAGGGACGCCGATGCCCACCACGGCGGCCACGGCGGCGGCGATTGCGATGGGTGTGCGTACGCGGGAGGACACACAGCCATCGTGGTGGGCGACCCCCCCGAATGGGGGAGGCGCGCGCCCGCGCTTACCCCTGCAGTCGGAAGTCCTTACAAAACGATCATGAACCGGTGGTCGGCACGCACGGCTGCGTGGGCCCGCCGTCGAGGGCTGGGCAACTGGCGATGGTGGTCACCACCGGTGCCGCGCCCCGGCGCGCGGTTGGCGCGATGTCGATGAGCGTTGACGCCACGTCGTCGGCGCGGTCGCCCACGGCAAGCCTCGACTGGGGATCGGCGCGGTGCACAACCACGTAGCGGCCAGGCGGCACGGCGGTGATGTCGATGTACTGGAACTCCAGGTACGCCGCGTAGTCGTCCGCATACCCCACGTCGATGCCCATGCGCATGCGGGTGAGCCCGGGCAGGAACCGGCCGCAGTTGGTGTTGATGGCCGGCGTGGCCGGCGAGTTCGGCGGCAGCGGGTCAACCGTATACCGGCTGCCCAGACAGAACCCGATCTTGTGACCCACGGCCACCGGTGCCCCGGTTGCCGGGTCGTGCAACTCGAAGGCATCGAACTTGAGGAAGTGCCAGTGGTTGTGGCCGAACGGCGTGTACTGCATGCCGCCGGTCACGGGCAACTGCTCCCGCGTGCCGTCGGCATGCACCACCTCCTGGGTCACCGTCATCACCTTGGTGGTGCGGTCACGGTGCCCGTTGAGGATGAGCGGCCCCTGCCCCACGTTGGCCACCGCTGATGCGAACGTGAGCACCACACGGCCATGCGGGGCGGTGCGGGCGGAGATGTCGTACGGAGCCTCCTGCCGCAGGTCCGGAAGCAGCGCGCCATCGCTCACCACTCCGGCCACCGCCGCGGTGACGGCCCCTGCAAGGGCGAGGGTCGCGGAGGCCACGATCGCCATGAGGATGCGGGGGCGGTGTGCCGACGGGGGCGCCATACGCAAAGGCTATTGCATGCGCCAGCGGTACCCCGCGCGCCCGGGTGTGGCACCATCGCGCCCATGCAAAGAGACGACGATGTGATGGTCCTGGTGGAGATCCCCGGCGGATCCCGCAACAAGTACGAGATGGACGAGGAGACCGGTCGCATCATGCTCGACCGCATGCTCTTCACCGCCATGCGCTACCCGGCCGACTACGGCTACATCGAGGGGACGCTCGCCGAGGATGGCGACCCCCTCGACGCCCTGGTGCTGGTGGGCGAGCCCACCTTCCCCGGATGCTGGATCCGTGCGCGTCCCGTTGCCGTGTTCCACATGAGCGACGAGAAGGGTCCGGACGAGAAGGTGATCCTCGTGCCGCTGAAGGACCCCCAGTGGTCGGCGGTGCAGGACATGTCCGACGTCCCCGCAAACTTGCTCAACGAGATCGAGCACTTCTTCGCGGTGTACAAGGACCTGGAGCCCGGCGGCACGATCGTGCGCGGGTGGGGCGACCGCTCCGAGGCACTCGAGATCATCGAGGCGTGCAGGCAGCGCGTGGCGTCGATCGACTGACATGACGTCGCCGTGGCTGGTGGCGGCGATGACTCTCGCCCGCCTCGCAGCCGCGTGCCTCGTGGTGTGGGCGGTGCGTCGCAGGCGCTGCGTACCGCGGGGAAGATCGCTCTGATTCGCACGACCTCCCGCTAGGGTTGCGTGCGTGCAGCGACTCCTCTCCCTCACCCTCGCGCCCCGCGGCGATCACGGCCGGATTGCCTGGCTGCTGCTGGCCGCGCGGGTCATCCCCGGCGCCGTGTTCATGGTGACGGGCATCGGCAAGTTCGTGACCTTCCAGAGCGAGGTGG
>CANGAY010000099.1 GCA_947451735.1 Actinomycetota bacterium | reverse complement strand
GTTGTCCTCGCCGCCGGCCGCGTCGGCTGCCTCCCCGAGCAGGCGGGCCACTTCGTCCAGCGGCTGGTCGCCCAGCAGCGCGCGCGAGATTCCCGCGTCGCCGATGGCGGCCGACACCCCGTCGGTGCACAGCATGATCAGGTCGCCGTCCTGCACCCGCACCTGGAAGGCGTCGGCCGACAGGTCGCGCTGCGCGCCCAGGGCCTTGGTGATGACGTTGCGCTGCGGGTGGCGGTCGGCCTGCTCCTCGGTGAGCGCACCGCCGCGCACCAGTTCGGCCACAACGGAGTGGTCGTCGGTGAGCCGGCGCAATTCGCCGTCGCGCACCAGGTACGCCCGAGAGTCGCCCACGTGCACCACGTACAGCGTGCCGTCGGGCGCGAGCATGCAGGCGGTGACCGTGGTGCCCATGCCGGCACGGCCCTTATCGCTGGCCGCCGCCTTGCGGATGTCGCTGTTGGCGCGCTCCACCGCACGCTTCAGGTCGCCCGGGCGCGGCGTGGCGGGCAGCGCCTCGAGCGCCTGCACGGCCATGCCCGCGGCCACCTCGCCGGCCTGGGCGCCGCCCATGCCGTCGGCCACCGCAACCAGCGGCGGGCGCACGAGGTGCCGGTCCTCGTTGTGGCCGCGTACGCGCCCCACGTCGGTGACCCGCGCCAGTTCGACCAGTGCGAGGCGCTCGGTCATCCCGTGGTCGCCGCCTCCCGGGTGACGGCATCAACGCGTGCCAGCACCACTGTCACGTTGTCGGGCCCGCCCGCGGCATTGGCGCGTGCCACCAGGCCCTTCGCGGCGTCCTGCAGGCTGCCCGACTGCTCGAGCACCTCGAGGATCTCGTCGTCGTCCACCGGCCCCGACAGGCCATCGGTGCACAGCAGCACCACGTCGCCTGGCTCCAGGTCAACGCGCAGGGCGTCGATCTGCACGTCGGTGTCAACGCCCAGCGCCCGGGTGATCACGTGGCGCGCGGGGTGCTGCTCGGCGTCGCTCGGCGACAGTGCACCGCGCCGCACCATCTCGGCCACGATCGAGTGATCGTCGGTGATCTGGATCATGCGGCCGGCACGCGCGAGGTATGCGCGGGAGTCGCCCACGTGCACGAGATAGAGCACGCCGGCATCCACCAGCCCCGCCGTGGCCGTGGTGCCCATGCCCTCCAGCTCGGGGTCGGCATCGGCCGCTGTGGCGATGGCGGTGTTGGCGTCGCGCAGCGCGGTGAGCAGGTCGGCGGGGTCGCTGGTGCTGCCCACGGCGCGCAGGGCGTCCACCGCCATGCGGGACGCCGTGCCGCCGCCCTTGTGGCCACCCATGCCGTCGGCCACTGCGATGAGTGGGGGTGCCAGCAGGTCGAGGTCCTGATTGTCGCTGCGCACGCGGCCCACGTCAGAGGCGGATGCCAGCTCGGTGACGGCAAGGTCGTCGCGCACCGTCACTCCTCCCACGTGAGCACGGTCTCGCCCACGCGGATCTCGTCGCGCAGGTGCAGCTGCTGCTCGCCCGAGATGCGCTTGCCGTTGACGAATGTGCCGTTGAGCGACCCCAGGTCCTCCACGAACCAGAAGTGGCCACGGCGGAACACGCGGGCGTGGGTGTGTGAGATGAACTGATCGGTCACCGGAATGCGCGAGGTGCGGGATCGTCCGATTGACGCCCCGCCGGCCACGTCATAGCGCGTTCCCACCGGCAGGCTCGTTGACCTGGTCACGATGAGGTGCGGTTCCACGCCCGCGGCGGCACGGGCGATCTCGGGCTTGGCGGCGATTCCGGCGTCGTCAGGCACCACCGCCGGCTTGCGCACGCCCTCCACGTGCACGGGTGCCCCGGCCACGCCCACCATGGTCTGCGCGGCCGACTGCCCGGCGATGGTCTGCGCACGCGGCTGCTGCGGGGGCAGTTCACCCGGGTCGGGCGGGCGCACCTCGATCTCGGCCGTGCGCAGCGCGCGCACCGACGCGCGCACCACGGCGGCGATGAACACGAACAGGAGCAGGAGGAAGACGGCCTGCCCGATGATGAGCCCCGTCTCGGTCACGAGTGACTCGTCCTTATCCCGTCTGACTCATCGACGCTCCACCACGATCTCCGCGCCGCCCAGGCTGATGCGGTCGCCGTCGCGCAGGTTGTGGCGCATGGTGCGCTTGCCGTTGACCTCCACGCCGTTGGTCGATCCCAGATCGACGAGCGTGTACTCCAGGCCTTCGTGGCGGATCTCGGCGTGCACGCGGCTCACGTTGGGGTCGGGCACCACGATGTCGCAGTCGCGGCTGCGTCCGATCGTGCTCACCTTGCGGGCCACGCGGAACGGCTGGCCGGCCACGTACACCGTGACCTCCTCGCGCACCAGACCCGCGGCGCGCGCCTGCTCGGCCGACAGCACCTGCGTGCCGCTCACGGCCTCGAGCGCCTCGTTGGGAAACGGCTCGGCCGGCGGCGGTGGTGGCTCCACGGGTGCCTCGCCCGGCACCTCGATGCCGGGGCGCCCCGGATCGACCATGCGGCAGGCGATGCCGAATTCGCCGGGGCGAAGATCGGCATCGGTCTCCAGACGGATGCGGGGCATCGACAGCAGCGAGAGACCCTCACTGCGCGCGTGGGCCTCGAGGTACGAGCCCAGTTCGATGGTGAGCGCCGACTCGTACGACGCGAACTGGCGGCGGTCGGTGGGCGAGAGGTACACGGTGTACTGGTTGGGCACGTAGACCCGCGACACCGACACCGTCTTGTGGTCCTCCATCTCGCGCGCCAGTCGGCGCGCAAGCTCCACCGGCTGGAGCGTGCTCCGGAACATGCGGCCGAAGGTCTTCTCGACCAGGCCTTCGATCTTTCGCTCGATGCTGCTGAGTGCGCTCATCCGACCATTCCGCCGAGGGAGGCGGACTTCCCGTCATCAGCGCGCATGAGGACGCGCCATGGCCGAGCAGCCCATGCAACCGCGAGGATAGCCGAGGGAATCACGGCACCGACCGCCCACATGGCCCCGCCACCCAGAAGACCCGCCGCAATGGTGATTCCGGCGCCCCACAGCACGGCGGCCGAAATGCGCGTGGTGCCGCGCGATCGGATGACCAGCGGCCAGGTGAGCGCCGCCGCGATCATGATGGCCGCGGCCCAGAGCGCCTGCGGATGCGCCCCCAGTGGGCGCATGAGCAGGTCACCCGCGGCGGTGGGCGATTTGACGCCTTTCAGGCGGTCCCACATGGGCAGTTGCTCGGCGCCGGTGAACATGAACGACGATGCGCCGGCCACGATCTGCCACGCCAGCACGGCGAGCATGCCCGCCACCGACGTCCAGATGCGGGCCGACACCGACCGGGTGGACCCGGCGAACACGGCGTAGAGGGGCAGCAGGCCGAGCGCCGCCAGCGCCGGCGCCAGGATGGGCAGCAGCACCAGGCGCCCGTGGCGCGCGCCGGTGAGCACCAGCAAGAGCGCGATGACCACGGCGATTCCCGTGAAGGCGGGCGCGGCGGTGGCCATGGCGGCCGCCGCCAGCAGCACCAGACCGAACGCGGCCACGGGGGCGCGCCAGGCGCCGATTGCCCCTGCAAGAACGGCGATTCCGGCCGTGCCGAAGGCGCTGGTGTTGAACCCGCGTTCGGCGATCATGCCGCCCGCGACGGCCGCGCCCACCCCGGTGAGCACCGCGGGCAGCGGGCCCGACAGCAGTGCGATGGCGCGCTTGCCGCGGCCCTCGGGCAGTTCGTGTGACTCCTCGCGGATCACCTGCGCGAGCCGGGCGGCGTCGGGGCGCGCCTCGGGGTTGGGCGACAGGCCGGCGTCGATCGCGCGCGCCAGGCGGTCGGGCAGGTCGGGGCGCAGGGTTCGGATGGGCGGCACCTCGCCCAGCGCCGCGCGCCGGGCGGTATCGGCCGGCGTATGGCCCAGCAGCGGGTTGCGACCCGTGAGGCCCTCGTACAGCACCAGCGTTGCCGCCCACACGTCGGCGGCACCCGTCACCACCTCGCCGGTGGCCTGCTCGGGTGCCATGTAGGCCATGGTGCCCACCACGCCCCCCGTCTGGGTCATGCCGGTCTCACCTGAGAGGCGCGCCACGCCCAGGTCGGCCACCCGGGCCTGCCCGTCGTGGTCAACCAGGATGTTGGCGGGCTTGATGTCGCGGTGCACCACGCCGCGTTCGTGCGCGTGGGCCAGTGCGTCGAGCACGTCGGCTGCCATCTCGGCGGCGGCGCGGTCGCCGGGGGGCGTGTCGGAGTACACGCGCTCGAGGGACGGCCCATCGATGAGTTCGCTGATCAGATAGAGCGACTCGGCGTCCTCGCCCCAGTCGAGCATGCGCACCACGTTGTGGTGCTCAAGGCGTGCGGCGGCGCGGATCTCGGCGCCCACGCGCTTCTCCAGCCCCAGATGCACGGGAATCTGCTTCACGGCCACATCGCGCCCCGTTGCGCGATCGAGCGCCCGGTACACCCGCGACGTGGCGCCACGACCGATGACCTCCC
>CANGAY010000098.1 GCA_947451735.1 Actinomycetota bacterium | reverse complement strand
TGATCCACACGTCGGCGACCTCGCGCCACGCCGCCACACGCGCCGGATCGATGCGCGGGCGCAGGTCGAGAATGGCCGTGCGGGCGGCGGGGTCGGGAACCGGCACGCCGAGGCGCTCCCAGAACGCCGACTCCGGCAGGCGTCCGCCCCAGTAGTCGTCACGGAACGGCCCGCGGATGAGTTCGCGCACCGCATCCGGGTCGGCGCCCACGTGTGCTGCGGCCCGATCGGGGAAGGTGGGCATGAGCGAGTCGATGAGGACGCCTCCGGCGTCCAGGCCGAGCCGCGCGGTCAGGACGACGGGCCGGTGGCCGCGCGGATTGCGGCGGCCGACGACGACGCCCGCCCGACGGCCGCGGCCAGCGCGCTCACGTCGCCCGCCCGCGCCGCATCGGCGGCGGCCCGCAGGGCGCCGGCCAGCGCGACGTCGAGCGGCGCCAAGGTCTTGCGCTGCGTCTCCAGCCGCTGATCGTCCAGGCGTGCCGCCGACAACTGCTGCGCCGCCCGCTCAGCGCGATCGGCCGCGGCCGTGAGCCCGGGGGCGGCGGCCTTCGCCTGCGCGCTGGTGAGACCGCCCGGCAGCGCTGCCAGACGGATGTCGGCTGCCCGCGCCGCGGCCACCGCCTCGCGCACGAGCGCGAGGTAGTGCGCGGGGGTCACCACGGTGCCGGGCGCCACCGACTCGGTGGGCGTGGGGTCGGTGGTGTCACCGCATCCCGCGAGCGCACCCAGCCCCAGCGCCGGTACGGCCAGCGCGATTGCGATCAGCCGGCGGATGGAATCGCCTTCAGTTCGTCGAGCAGACGGGTGGCGGCGTCCTGCAGGCCGGCGTGACCGCTGGCCTCGATGCCCGCGCGCACGTCGCGCATGCTGGTGACGATGGGGCCCATGGCCGCCAGCAGGCGCTTCTGCGTTGCGGCCAGAGCGGGGTCGCCCAGACGAAGCGCGCCGAACCGCTGCACCTGCCGCGCGACGTCGTCGGTGAGCCCGTCGATCTCGATCTGCTGCGGCTGGTCGGGGCCGCCCTCCAGCACGGACGTGGCCACGACCCCCATGCGCTGCGCGGGCTGCACGAGCGCCGAGACGGCGTCCACGAACGCGGCCGGGGTGGTGGTCTGCGTGCGCGCGGAGTCGTCACCCGACCCGCACCCGGCCACGGCGAGTGCGACGAGGGCCAGTACGCCGACGGTGGTTCCCGCGCGCCCGATCATCGCCGGAAGCCTAGGGGCCGGGCCGGGCGATGCGCGCGTCGCCGGTCAGGAGCGTGTCAGGCCCGGAGCGCCACCATGCCGCCCCATGACGACCCTCGCCGCCCCTGCCATGCCCTCGCTGGGGCGCCAGATGCTCAACAAGGTGCCCGAGGTCACGCTGTGGTTCTGGATCATCAAGATCCTCTGCACCACCGTGGGCGAGACGTTCTCGGACTACCTGAGCGACACGGTGGGCTGGGGGCTCACGAACACCTCGTACGTGATGGGCGCGGCGCTGCTGGTGGTGCTGGCCATCCAGTTCGCGCTCAGGCGCTACGTGCCCCTGGTGTACTGGCTGGCCGTGGTGCTCATCAGCGTGGTGGGCACCAACATCACCGACAACCTCACCGACAACTTCGGCGTGTCCCTGGCGGAGACCACCACCATCTTCGCCATCCTGCTCATCGCCTGGTTCATCCTGTGGCACACGGTGGAGGGCACGCTGTCGATCCACTCGATCGTCACCACGGGGCGCGAGGCGTTCTACTGGGTGGCAATCCTCCTCACGTTCGCGCTGGGCACCTCGGTGGGCGATCAGGTGTCGGAGCAGTTCGACCTGGGGTACCTCACGGCGCTCTGGATCTTCGCCGCCATCATCGGTGCCATCGTCATCCTGCACTTCGCCTTCCACCTGAACGCGATCCTCTCGTTCTGGCTCGCCTACATCATGACCCGGCCGCTCGGGGCGTCCATCGGCGACTGGCTCTCGCAGTCGAAGGACGACGGCGGCCTCGGGCTCGGAACCACCAACACGAGCCTCATCTTCCTGGCGCTCATTCTCGCGCTGGTCGTGTACCTGACCATCAGCAAGGCGGATCGCACACCACCCGACGCCACCTGATCGGGCCGGTAGGCTCCGGCCGTCCACCGACACGGAGCCATCCTTGACCCAGCCGGCATCGTCCGACCTCTGCATCGCAACCGTCCGCACCCTGGCGATTGACGCCATCAACGCGGCCAACTCGGGCCACCCCGGCGCGCCCATGGGCCTCGCGCCCGTCGCCTGGCGTCTCTTCGAGGGACAGCTGCGCTACGCGCCCGCAGACCCGGCATGGCCCGACCGCGACCGCTTCGTGCTGTCGGCGGGGCACGCGTCGGCGCTGCTGTACGCGCTGCTGCACATCACCGGCTACGACGTGACCATCGACGACCTCAAGCAGTTCCGCCAGTGGGAGAGCCGCACGCCGGGCCACCCCGAGCGCGGCATCACGGCCGGTGTGGAGGTCACCACCGGCCCGCTTGGCCAGGGCGTGGGCGACGCGGTGGGCCTGGCGCTCGCCGAGCGCATGCTGGCGGCCGAGTTCAACCGGCCCGGTCATGAGGTGGTGAACCACCGCACGTGGGCCATCTGTTCGGACGGCGACCTGATGGAGGGCATCTCGCACGAGGCCGGGTCGCTCGCCGGGTTCCTCAAGCTCGACCGCCTCGTGGTGATCTACGACGACAACGGCATCAGCCTCGACGGCCCCACGTCGATGTCGTTCGGCGAGGATGTGACCAAGCGGTTCGAGGCCTACGGCTGGCGCGTGCTGCAGATCACGGACGGCAACGACGTGGCCGAGATCGACCGCGTGCTGGCCGAGGCGCACGCCAGCGACGGGCGTCCGACCCTGGTGCGCTGCCGTACCCACATCGGCTTCGGCGCCCCGGCGGTGCAGGACACCAACAAGGCGCACGGCGCCCCGCTGGGCGAGGAGCAGACGCGCCTGGCCAAGGAGGCCTACGGGTGGGCGCCCGGCGCGGAGTTCCTGGTGCCCGACGAGGTGGCCGCCTGGGCCCCGGTGCTGCGCGAGCGCGGCGCTGGCCACGTGGCCGACTGGAACGCGGCGATGGACGGCTACGCGTCGGCCTTCCCCGCCGAGGCCGCCGAACTGCGCCGCCGCATCGCCGGCGACCTGCCCACGGGCTGGGACGCCGACCTGCCGGTGGCCCCGGTGGGCGAGTCGCCCGCCACCCGCGTGTCGGGGTCGCAGGCGCTGAACGCGCTGGCCGAGCGCATTCCCGAGCTGGTGGGTGGTGCCGCCGACCTGGCATCGAGCACCGGCACCACCATCAAGGGTGCGGGCGACGTGTCGCCCGGCGAGTACGGCGGGCGCAACCTGCACTTCGGGGTGCGCGAGTTCGGCATGGCGGCCGCCCTCAACGGCATGGCCGCCCACGGCGGATTCCGCGTGTTCGGGTCGACCTTCATGACCTTCTCCGACTACATGAAGAACGCCATCCGCATGGCGTCGATCATGCACCTGCCGGTGGTGTTCGTGTTCACGCACGACTCGGTGGCGGTGGGCGAGGACGGCCCCACCCACGAGCCCATTGAGCAGCTTGCGGCATTGCGGTCGATCCCCGGCCTCGTGACCCTGCGCCCCGCGGATGCCCGCGAGACCATGGGCGCCTGGACGCAGGCCATCGCACGTCAGGACGGCCCCACCGCGCTGGTGCTCACGCGTCAGGGCCTGCCCACGCTCGACGTCGACCCGCCCGTGGCGCGTGGTGGCTACGTGGTGGCCCCGGGCGACGACGTGGCCATCATCGCCACCGGGTCGGAGGTGTCCATTGCGCTCGAGGCACGTGACCTGCTGGCGAGCGAGGGCGTGGCCGCCCGCGTGGTGAGCCTGCCGTCGTGGGAGCTGTTCGGCGCGCAGGACCCCGGCTACCGCGACGAGGTGCTGCCGCCCTCCATCACCGCCCGCGTGGGCGTGGAGGCCGCATCACCCTTCGGGTGGGAGCGCTGGACGGGCACCCACGGACGCATCGTGGCCATCGACCGCTTCGGCGAGTCGGCACCGGGCGGGCTCGTGATGGAACGCCTCGGCATGACGCCGGGGGCAATCGTCGAGGCCGCACGCGCCTCGCTGGCGGAGGTCACCGACTGATGCACCTGGACATGCGCCCCGGACCCGCGGCCGGACTGGTGGAGGACGCCATCGCCGATGCGGAGGGGCGCGGTCTGATCGGACACGTGCGCGCGGGAGACCCCGCCGCATGGGGTGCGCACGCCGACGCCGCGCGCGACTGGACCGGGTGGCTGCGGGCGCCCGAGGCCATGCGTCCGCACATCGCCGACATCGACGCGCTGGTGCTCGGCATGGGTGGCTCGAGCCTGTCGCCCGAGGTCACGCGCCGCACGTTCGGCCACGGCGCCGGCATCGAGCTGCGCGTGCTCGACTCCACCGACCCCGTCGCGGTCGCTGCAATCACCGACGGCATCGACCCCACGCGATGCCTGGCCATCG
>CANGAY010000097.1 GCA_947451735.1 Actinomycetota bacterium | reverse complement strand
TCGTCGGCCTCGGCCACGCCCTCGTACTGCTCAATCTGGGCGCGGAGGACCTTGGTGATCTCGTCGGGGCGGAGCTTCATCGGTGGGTGGTTCCCTTTCTCGTTCTTCTGCTGAGGAGTGGCGTCAGGCCTCGACGGCCTTGGACAGGTCGACGGGCGTGGTCTCGAGTGAGCGACGCATCTCCTCGAGGCGGGTGCGGAGCGACGCGTCAACCACCACGTCGCCCACGCGCAGGACCAGCCCACCGATGATGGACGGGTCCACGGTCTCCTCGAGCTCGGCGTCGCGTCCCGTCTGGGCGCGCACCTTCTCGCGGATCTGCTCGCGCAACTCGGGCGTGAGCGGGATGGCGGTGACGGCGGTCACCACCACGCGGCCCTCGGCGGCGTCAACGCGCCGGCCGTAGGCGGCAAGGACGTCATCGATCTCGGCCAGGCGGCCGCGATCGATGAGCACCTGCACGAAACCGGTGGACACCGGGTGCGCGCCCTCCATGAGCTCCTCGACGGCCGCCCTCTTGGCCTTCGGGTCGAACTCAGGGTTGAGCAGCGCCTCACGGAGCTCCGTACCGGGGGCCATGGCGGCGGCGAACTCATCGAGCTCGGTGCGCACCTGGTCCACGGCCGACTGGGCCTCCGCGGCCTCGTACAGGGCCTCGGCATATGTCGCCGCGACGCTCATCAGGCCTTCTGCAGCCCGCTGAGGTCGGCGTCCGCGAGTGCATCCTCCACCATCTTGCGGTGGTCGTCGTCGGACAGCGACTTCTTCGTGACCTTCTCTGCTGCGGTGATCGCCAGCACCACCACGTCATCACGCATGCCCGACATGGCCGCCTGGGCCTGTGCGTCGATCTGCGTCTGGGTGTCGCTGACGATGCGCTCGCGCTGCTCCTGCGCCTGACCGACGATCTCCTGCTTCTGCCGCTCGCCATCACGGCGACCGGTCTCACGCAGTTCATCGGCCTCGCGGCGCGCGTCGGCCAGCTGCACCTTGTACTGCTCGAGCAACTGCACTGCCTCGTCGCGGCTTGACTCGGCTTCCTCGATGGACGCCGAGATCGAGGCGCGGCGCTTCTCGATCGCCTCGCCCACGGGCCCGAACACGAACTTCTTCAGGATCAGCAGCGTGAGCAGGAAGACGACGATCGTCCAGATCATCAGACCCGGACTCAGCTCGAGGAGCGGATTGGCCCCAACGGGATCGACGTGTGCGAGGGGTCCCATCGGACTAGACCAGGAAGAAGGCGACGAAGCCCATGAGCAGGGCGTAGAACGTGATCGCCTCGGTCAGGGCCAGGCCGAGGAAGGTGATCGAGAGAAGATCACCGCGGAGCTCGGGCTGACGGGCGACCGACTCGATGGTCTTGCCGAAGATGTAGCCCACGCCGATGCCCGGGCCGATGGCGCCCAGACCGGTCGCGAGACCGAGCGTCAGGGCCTTGGATGCTGAGACGATGCTGCCTTCGAGAGCCACGTGGCCTCCAGTTAGTTCCGTGAATTGCCTTCTAGTGCTCGGACTGCGCGGCGTACCCGATGTAGATGCCGGAGAGCAGGGCGAAGATGAATGCCTGCAGACCGGCCACCAGGACCCACTCGAACACGTAGAAGAAGAGGGCGAAGGGGATTCCGAGGACACCCAGGAGGCTGCCCACGAGAATCGAGAAACCCGCGGCCATGATGATGAGAAGGTGGCCGGCGAGCATGTTTGCAAACAGTCGCACCGAGAGGCTGACCAGACGAAGAATCTGCGACAGCAACTCGAGGGCGAAGATGAAGGGCGTGATGCCCTTGCTGGCACCCGGGGGCACCAGCGTCTTGAAGTACCCGAAGAAGCCGTGGGTACCGAAGCCCTCCCAGAGGAAGGCCACGAAGGTCATGAGCGCGAGGGCGAAGGTGACGTTGATGTTCGCCGTCGCGGCGTAGAGCCCGAGGTCACCCACCACCTGGAAGGTGTCGGTGTGCGGGCTCGCGGGGATGGGAATGAACGAGATGAGGTTGTTCACCGCCACGAACAGGAAGAGGGTCGCCAGGTAGGGGAACCACTTCTTGAACACCCGCTCCGGCAGCGTGACCGCGGCCACCTGCTGCTCGGTGAACTCGTAGGCCATTTCGAGCACGTTCTGCCCCTTGGTGGGGCGCATCTTCAGCCCGCCGCGCACCACGATGATGCCGAACAGGATGATGATGAGGCTCGAGATGAGCATGTAGAAGACGGCCTTGTTGATGCTGAGGTCGACGAAGCCGAGGTTGAGGTCCACCCACGCGGTGGTGGCGAACTCCTCGGCCGGGTCGAATGCGGCACCTGCGCCCAGCCCCACTGCCGGGACGGCCAGACCGAGGCCGATGCCCAGCAGCAGCCAGATGCGGATGCGACGCATGAATGGGGTCACTCGGCGCCCTCCGTGGCGGCGACGGTCTCGCGGTTCTTCTCGCGGATCGCGAAGGCCATCCCGCGGCCGATGAGGTCTGCTGTGAACGCCGCCAGGAAGACCCCGGCGGCGGCGAGCGCCACGTACTTGTCGTACTTCAGCGCCGTGATGAAGAGGATTCCCGCAACCACCCAGGCACGCACCACGAACGAGATGCCCGTGATGCCCACCGCGGCCGTCTGGCCCATCTGCAGCGCGCGCTTGGCGGTGCCCATCTGGATTGCCCAGTTGGCGATCCACAGCGCGGTGCCCAGCACCCACCCGTTGAGCGGGCCGCCGAGGGCGAGCACCACCGGCAGCGCGATGCCGCAGGCGATGAGACTGGCGACCGTGGCCACGATCGCGCCGCGGCTTGGCGCCGGCTCCTCCTCGGGAGCGGGCGTGGGCCGGACGAGATCTGCAGCCTGGCCGGGAGCGGCTGAGGTGATGCGTTTCCTCCGTGCTCGAGCATGGGGCCGCGGGGGATGTCGCGGCAACGCCGTGAGCATACCCATCCCGTTTCGCCCGCCGCTACCGGCGACGTCCCGAGTTGGGGTGACAGGCGTCCCGCTTCGTGCGGGATTTCGGCCCTGTCAGGGCCGGGTGGTGGCGTGCCCGCGGTCGCGGGCCCGGTGGCGCCGCACGATGTTCACCACGGGCTCGCTGCGCCACTTGAGGATCTCGAGCACGTACACCAGGTACACGGCACCCACCAGGCCGGCCAGCCCGATGACGCCCAGCACCGCCGTCCACCCGGCATTCCAGTTGCCGTGGCCGTCGGTGTAGGGCACGAATCGCATTGCCAGCGCCAGCAGCGACATCAACCCCGCCCAGGCGTAAATCGACAGCACGGTGCGGCGCTGGCTCCATCCGATGGCCAGAAACCGGTGATGGAAGTGGCTCTTGTCGGCGCCGTACACCGGCAGCCCGTGCTTCAGCCGCTTCATGATCACGAACGACGTGTCGAGGATCGGGATGGCCAGCACGATGAGCGGCAGCACGATGGCCACGGCCGCCGCGCTCTTCATGACCCCGGTGATGGCGATGCCCGCGAGCATGAAGCCCAGGAACATCGATCCGCCGTCCCCCATGAACGTGCGGGCGGGGTTGAAGTTGAACCGCAGGAACGCCAGACAGGCCCCGGCAAGCGCAGCCGCCAGAATCGCCGCATCGGCGCGCCCGAGCGACGCGGCGATGATCGCGAAGGTGGTGGCGCCGATGCCCACCACCCCGGCGGCCAGCCCGTCCATGCCGTCGGTGAAGTTGATGATGTTCACGATGGCCACGAACCAGATGACCGTGAGCACGTAGGCCGCGGCGCCCAGATCGAGGGCGCCCGCAAAGGGCAGCGTGATGTGGTCGATGGTGAGCCCGGCGGCCACGGGCACTGATGCGCAGGCCACCTGCCCCACCAGTTTCACCACCGGCGACAGGCCCATGGTGTCGTCCACCACGCCCAACGCCGCGATCAGCACCCCGCCGGCGATGAGCCCACGCACGGCGGGGTCGGCGGGCAGGAACCAGATGGCCGGCAGCAGGAAGCCCAGCACGATGGCGATGCCACCCAGGCGCGGGATGGGCCGCGTGTGGATGCGACGCGCCGACGGCACGTCAACGGCGCCCACCTTCCCCGCCAGCCACATGGTGACCGGCGTGAGCAGCAGCACCACGATGGTCGCTGCGATGGCGCTGAGTATGGGGATCAGCGTGGTGGTCATCGCCTTGAGACCGATTCTACGGCGAGGGTGGGGAGCCTCCCCCGCGCAGTGTCACGGCCGGTGGTACACCCCCGCGCCCCAGGCGGCCACCGACTCGGGCAGCAGCCCGGAAAGCCGCATGGTCAGCGGAGCCAGCGGCCCACTGGGCACCACGGGATTACCCCTGCGCCGGTCGAGCACCCGAATGGTGCGCGCGGCAACCGACCCGGCCGACTCGGTGGGCATGAACTTCGGCAGATCCTTGCCCCACCCCAGCCGGTGGAACGCGGTGCGCACGGGCCCCGGACAGATGGCGAAGGCCCGCACCCCGGTGCCCTTCAACTCCTGATGCAGCCCGCGCACCAGCCGCATCTCGAATGCCTTGGTGGCGGCATAGGTGGACATGTAGGGAATGGCCTGC
>CANGAY010000096.1 GCA_947451735.1 Actinomycetota bacterium | reverse complement strand
GGGAGCGGACGGTCGGTGCCGGGCTCCACGACGGTCACCTCGTAGCCGGGGTTGGCCACGCCGATGGTGCCGGGAACCGGGTCGCGCGTCGGGTCCATGTAGGTGGCCATACCGGTCTCGGTGAGACCGTAGCCCTCGATGAACTTGACGCCGAAGCGCTCCTGGAAGTCGTAGTAGATGTCCTTCGGCGCCGGGGCGGCGAAGACCGTGTGGACCTTGTGCTGCTTGTCGAGGTCCGACTCGGGGATGTTCCAGATGAAGTACGACACGGCGCCGATCGAGTTGAAGATCGTGGCCTCGGCGTCGATGACCTGCTGCCAGAAACGGCTCGACGAGAAGCGCTCCGTGTAGGCAATGCGACCGCCGGCCACGAGGGCCGGGTAGCCGGACAGCACCTGCGCGTTGCTGTGGAACAGCGGCAGACACGAGAAGAAGGTGTCGTCGGCCAGCTCTTCAATGGAACGGCCGGAGGTCTTCGACACGACCTCCATGAGACCGCGCGCCGAGAAGTAGTCGGCGGCGTTCTGCTTGATCACGCCCTTCGAGCGACCCGTGGTGCCCGAGGTGAACATGATGCGGGCGTCATCCACCCACGAGTACTCCACGCCGTCGGGCTCGTTGTCCGGCGACTCCATGAGGGCCGTGAGCGGCTCCCACTTGAGCGACGGGTCGGGACCCTCCTGCGCACCGGTCTGCATCACGATGACGTGCTCGAGGAGCGGGAGCTCCTTCGCGATGAAGTCGAGACGGTCGAGGAACGTGTCGGAGATGATGAGCTTCTTGGCCTCGACCAGGTTGATGGTCCAGGACAGGAAGTCGCCCTTGTAGGCCGTGTTGATGGAGCTCATCACGGCGCCGGCCTTGAGGATGCCGTACCAGACCGGCAGGAACTCCTCGCAGTTCGGCAGCATCACGCTGACCGACTCGCCCTTCTCCACGCCACGGGCGAGGAGCGCGTTCGCCACGCGGTTTGCGCGGCTGTTGACCTCGCCGTAGCTCACCCACGGGTTGTCCGCGAACTTCAGGTAGTCGCGGTCGGGGTGGGCCTCAGCGCGATCACGCAGGACCTTGGCGAGGATCCAGTTGGTGGGATCCTCCTTCGCGTACCAATCACTCCACTCGGCCATCGCCGTCTCTCTCCTCAGTCTCTCTCGGGAATCCGCGGGCTCAGCCGGCGGGGGTGAACCTGGGCATGGTGATCTCGTCGGTGACGTCGTCGAAGACGATCTTCACCTTCATGCCGATCTTGACGTCCTCGGGGTCGAGGGAGGGGTAGCCCTCCTCGTCCTTCACGAGGATGCTCATCATGCGCGGGCCCTCGTCGAGGTCGATCAGCGCCACGATGTGCGGCGGGTCGCCCTTGTATGCCTTGCTCGGCCCGATGAAGTGGGTCGAGTAGGTGTAGACGGTGCCGTTGCCGGACGCGTCCATCCAGCTGGTCTCGCTCAGCGTGCCCGGGGCGTACTTGCGCGGGTACCAGAACGGCTTGCCGGCGTCATCGCACGGGATGATGAACCGGTGCTCCTTGAGGGCCTCCCAGAAGGTGGCGTCCTCCGGACGAAGGTCCGGGAGCGGCTTGGTGTAAGCGGGCTTCTCTGACATTGCTCGGTGTCTCCTCAGTCGTCTCGGTCGTGAGCGGTACTACGCCGCAGACGGCGGCTCGCTGGACAGGACCAGCGCGCTCGTGGCCGCGAGGATGCCGCCCGAGCCGTTCGTGATCGCGAGCTTGGCGTCGGGAACCTGGTGGTTGCCGCCGTTGTACTCGGTCTTCGCGGAGTCATCCGCCTCACCGCGAAGCTGCAGCACAGCCTCCACGATGTGGTGCATGGCACCGAGGTGGGCCTGACGGATCAGACCACCGTGCGTGTTCATGGGGAGCTTGCCGCCAAGCTTGGCGTTGCCCTCCAGCACCCAGTCGCCGGCCTCGCCGGGACCACACACGCCAAAGCCCTCGAGGGCGATGAGCGGGGTGAACGAGAACGAGTCGTAGATCTCGGCCACGTCGAGGTCCTGCGGCGTGATGCCGGCGACCTCCATGGCACGGCGACCCGCGCGGCCGAGGCCGTCACGGACCGAGGCCACCGAGGTGGCCTGCGAGATGTACTGGTGCGAGAAGCCCTCACCGATACCGGTGATGTAGACCGGCTTCTTCTTCATGTTCTTGGCGCGCTCAGCGGTGGTGACGATGAATGCAGCGGCACCGTCGCTCACGAGCGAGCAGTCCATGGCGTGGAACGGCGTGGCGATCCAGCGGTCGGCCATGACGTCCTCGACGCTCACGACGTTGCGGAGCATGGCGTTCCACTTGAGGGCGGCGTGCTCCGACTGCGTGGCGACGACGGCGGCAAGCGCCTCCTGCGGGATGTCGTGCTCGTACATGTAGCGCTGGGCCAGAAGGCCGTAACCACCGATGGTGGTGAGGCCGAAGGGGGCCTCGTAGGCGCCGTGGCTCATCTCGCGGGCCATGGCGATCATGCCCGACGACGAGATGCCCGAACGGGTGTTGTCGCCGCGCACACACAGGACGGTCTCGGCAAGGCCGGCGTCGATTGCAAGTGCGGCCTGCACGGCCATGAGCGGGGCGGTGGCGCCACCGACGGCAACCGAGGCGAAGTAGCCCGGCTTCATGCCCATGTAGTCGGCCAGGGTCGTCGAGTGCATCAGGGTGGACTCCACGAAGGAGAACGCCGTGACGATGCCGTCAACGTCCTTGAGCTCGAGACCTGCGTCGTCGAGCGTGGTCCTGGTGACCTCAGCCAGCAGCTCGAACGAGCCGCGGTCGCTGATGATGCCCTGCTCGGTCTCGCCGACACCTGCGATGCAGATGCCCTTCGCGAGCATGCGGCGTGCTTCCTTGACGTCGGGGGTGCCCTCGGCCATTCCCGTCCTCCTGAGCCTTCATCACGGCACCGGGCGCAGTGATCGCGGCCCACATCCATCGGGATGCGGAACCGCGGTGGCGACGCCCGGAACCTCGGTCGCGCGGCCCTCGGAATGGACCGCTCTCTCGCCGGTGGGGGACCATACCCAAGCGCGACACTTTGTGTCGGATGAACCGAACGCTATTCGGCCCTGAAGGTGATGCCCTTCCCCGCCCGCAGGTCGGCGATGCCCTCGGCGCACACGCCGTATTCGAGCCACGGGCATCCCGCGCACAGGGTGGTGAGGTCGTCCGGCGCCACGTTGTCGCGCACCTTCTGCTGCAGGTCGGCCCACGGCAGCACGTCGCCTGACCGCACCCCGAGCACCTCGGCCACGCGGGCGTCCTGCTCCACCACGCCCATGCCGTACCGCAGGCAGCCGCCCGCACCCAGCGACGGGCAGGCCCGGCACACGGTGTCCGACCCCACGCGCACGCGCACCTCGGTGTCGGGTGCGTCGCGCAGGGTCGTGACCACGTCGCTCAGCGCGGCGACGAACCCGTCTGAGTACCCCATGCCGCGGAAACCGTGGACGCACAGCGAATGATGCGCCGAGATCTCCAGCGGGCGCTTCACCGCGCGCTACGCACTGGTCGGGGCGCCGGCCTCGGCCAGGCCCGAGGCGACGGCCTCGGTGAGGAACTGCACGCGGGCCCATAGCAGGGCGGCCTCGCGGGCGCGGGCGGCCTCGGGCGCACGCTCCCACAGGGTGGACACCTCTTCGGCGCCCGACAGCCCCTCCGGCGTGGTGCGTGCGACGGCGGCGTCGATGAGCTCGCGGTTGCGCAGCAGGTGCTCCGACTGCCACTCGGTGACGCGCTTGGCGAACGCGGGACCCTCTTCCCCACCGGGCGTGCACGTGCTGCCGATGCCCTCGGCGAACAGACGGCCCAGCGACCTCAGCTCGACCTCGCGGCGCTCGTCGCCTGGGTCGGCGGCGCGGCCGCGCTGCTCGGCGCGGGCCTCCTCGTCCAGGCGCAGGGCCTCCAGGCGCTCGTCGCCGGCCACCAGGTAGTTGGTCATGGTCTCGCCCAGGCCGGCCGGGGCGTCCGCCCAGTTGGCCTCAATGGCCGCCGCCAGGTGCGACAGCCATGCCCGTGCACTGGCGGCACGGGCGCGGTCGAGACGCTCGTCGGGGTTGGGGAGCACACCGCCCTCGGCGGCCATGAACTCCTGGATGAGGGCGCGGGAACCCTCCTGCCGCATGCGCTCGTCGAGCGCCGGGCGGTTGTCGAGCATCCAGACCACGAGGGTCTGCCCGAGCACGTCGCCGCTGTTCTCAGTGAAATCAGACACGCGGCCACGCTACCATCGGCCCGCGTTACCCCGGAACCGACAACGGTGACTAGGAGAATCCGTGACGGACGATCCCTTCTACAACAAGGAAACGGACACTTACCGCGTGATCCACGAGGGGCACCCCAGCGCCTCGGCGGTCACGAATACGGAAGGTGTGACCGTGTTCTTCAACCCGGAGACCCACGATGTACTGGGCTTCTCCATCGCCAACTTCTCGAAGTACTACGAGGACCACGTCACGGAGGACGGTGAGTTCGAGGTGGTGCTGCCGGCCCGCGTGCCGGCCAACCTCGAGGAGGAGATGGACTTCGACGAG
>CANGAY010000095.1 GCA_947451735.1 Actinomycetota bacterium | reverse complement strand
GACCGCCCGTGGCAGCCGGTGGTCATTGACGACAGCACCCCGTGGGTGCGCGACTTCCGGGGACGCTGGGGGCTCGATACCCGCGACCGCTTCGGCGGCGAGTCGGCACCCACGGGCCCCAAGTACGAGCGCAACGGCATCGATCGCGTGCGGTGGGAGGACCCGCTCACGTGGGCCGGCATGCAGAAGGTCGACCCCGACCCGGCCGCCGCCGCCCGGGCCGTGCATGCCAGGCGCACCGAGGTGGTGGCGCGCGTGGCCGAGATCGACACCGACGTGGCGCGTGAGCGCAGCGAGGCCCGCAGCGAGACGGTGGCCGCCCGCGCCATGACCGGCGACAGCGCCACCAGCGCCCTGGCCGACCGGCGACGCGCCGTGGTGGCCGACCACGAGGCGCGCATCAGCGAACTGCGCGCGGAGCGGCGCGAACTGGAGGCGGAACTCGACGCCCTCGACATGGCCGAGGCGGCCGGTCTGCCGCTGGAGGGTCCACGCGCCCATCTGGGCGAGCACGAGCTTCCCGAGCACGAGGTGGCCGAGAGCCACGTGCGCCAGCGCGTGCTGCGCATCTGGGCCGCGGTGAGCACCCCCGTGCTGCTGGCCGTCATCATCTGGCTGCTGGTGGGGCACGCAACCGAGTACTACTGGACCGGGGTGCTGGGCGGGCTCGCACTCATCATCGGGTTCGAGGCGCTGGCGCGCGGTCGACTGATGTCGGCCGTGTTCACCACCCTCACGTTCTTCATCGGCATCGGCATCATCATCGGCCTGTTGCAGGAATGGCGCATCACGCTGGCCATCCTGCTGCTCATCGGTGCGGTGGTGTTGCTGTGGCAGAACATCCACGAGTTGCGCACGTCGTAGCGGGGCCCGGCGTTTCGCCGACGCGCGCCGTGCAACGGATCCTCCCGATGCCCCTGTCGTAAGGGGGATATGAACCGGGTGTTGCGAATTGTCGGGAGATGTTCCAGCACACCCAAAACGATGCGTGCGCGGGTCTAGCCTGAGCCGCCTGATGACCCGCCGCACCCGCATCGGACGCCGACGCGTCGCCATCTTCAGCACCGTGGTGCTCGCCCCGGCCGTGGCCGTGGGATCACTCACCGCAGTGGCGCTGGCGCAGCCCGCACCCGGCGATGGTCCGGTGCCGAGCGCCGCATTCGCCTTCGGGCAGCAGGCGGCCACCGATCTGGCCAAGGCCAAGTTGTGGGCCGGCGAGACCGACGCGGTGTCGCTGTCGCGCGACTCCACCAGGCGCGACCTGGTGCGCCTCATGCAGTCGGTGCTGCGCCTTCCCGGTGGTGCCACCGGTGCACAGTGGCGCGATATCGCACCCGACGACGCCGACGGCGTTGCCGCGCGGCTCATCATGGGCAAGGGCTGGCTGCCCGCCGCCGCCGCCGGTGCCGCCGCCCTCGACCAGCCGCTCACGGGCACCGAGGCCAACCGTGCCTGGACGCTCGGTCTGGGTATGAACCGCGCCGTCAAGGTGATGAGCGGATTCCATGACGACTCGGGCCGGCACTTCATGCTGCCGCCCGGATTCGCCACCGCAATCACGGCCCGTGAGGCGGGGCTCAGGCGCAACTACCCCGCCAGCGACGAGGCGCTCGAGCGCACCGATGCCCAGCCCATGCGCCTGGCCGACCTCGTGCTCATGGCGTCGCGCGCGCAGGCCATCCGCAGCAATGGAATCCCATCGTCGGTGCGGTCGCTCGAGCACTTCTCCATTCCCGCGATCGACTCGGCGGTGGCACCGCTCATCCAGCGGGCACTGTCGCTGGTGGGCTACCCCTATGTATGGGGCGGCGAGGCCACCGACCTCAACGCGGGTGCCGATCCCCAAGCGGCCGCAGGCTTCGACTGCTCGGGCTTCGTGTACTGGGTGTGGCACAACGGCGACCGTGCGGCGGAGGCATCGCTCAACGTGCCGGACGGACGAACCACCTACACCATGAACGTGGGCACCAAGGGCGTGAAGGTGCCCTGGAAGAAGGCCATCGCGGCCGACCTGGTGTTCTTCGGCTCCCGCGGACCGAAGACGCCGGATGCCGAGGCATCGCACACCAGCATCGCGCTCGGCAACAAGTGGATCATCCACTCGTCGGGCGGCCGCGCCGGCGTGAGCATCACGTACCTGCCCACGTACTGGCCCGCGGGAATCCAGGACGCCCGCGACTATCGCGCCTCGGCCGGCAACCCGGTGACCCCCACGCCCACCACGCCGGCCACCGGCACGCCCGCCGCCACCACGCCCGTGCCCGTGCAGCCGCCCGTCACCCCGCCGGCAGGCACGCCCCAGGCGCCGCAGGCGCCGCCGTCACCCGGCGGCACGCAGCCGCCGGCGCCCACGCCCTAGTCAGGCAGCCGCCGCCCGTGGGCGGAACAGGTAGTGCGACACGATGAACTCGCGTCCACCCCGGTAGCCCCAGAGCCCCGCGCAGGCCAGGAAGAACAGGCGCCACCGGCGGAACCAGCGCTCCCCCTCGCCGGGGTGCGCCGCTTCCAGCACCGCGGTCGCGGCATCGCGGTTGGCCACCAGAAGGTCGTCCCAGGCGAGCGCCGTGCGCTCGTAGTGGGTGCCTGACACCTGCCAGTGGTCGGCCAGCACCAGATCGTCACAGGCGTGCAGCAGCAGGTCGTCTGACGGCATGGTGCCGCCGGTGAAGAAGTGCCGGCCGATCCAGTCGCTGGGGTCGTCCTCGAGGAACTCGAAGGTGAGGTCGCGATGGCTGAACACGTGCACGAAGAAGGCGCCGTCGGGCTTCAGCCACGTGGCGATGCGGGCGAACAGCGCCGGGTAGTTCTTCACGTGCTCCAGCATCTCCACGCTCACGATGCGGTCGAACGTGCGGTCCATCTCCAGCCCGTTCACATCAGCGGTGATCACCTCGATGTTCGTGAGCCCCCGCTCGGCTGCGCGGGCCTCGATGAACGCGCGCTGGCCACGCGAGTTGCTCACCGCCGTGATGCGGCTCGACGGGTAGCGCTGGGCCATCCACAGCGTGAGTGACCCCCACCCGCACCCCAGCTCCAGCACGTCCTGCCCGTCGTCCAGCCCGGCGCGCTCGCACGTGAGGGCCAGCATGGCGTCCTCCGCCGCAGCCAGGTCGCGGGTGCCCGTGGGGAACAGGCACGACGAGTACTTGAGCCGCGGACCCAGACACAGTTCGAAGAAGGCCGCCGGCACCTCGTAGTGCTGCTCGTTGGCGGCGTCGGTGCGGATTGCCACCGGTGCGGCGGCCAGGCGCCTGCGCAGTTCGCGCTGCCGTGCGCTCACGGCATCGGGGCCTCCGCGGCGCTCCCGGCGCAGCCGCGCACCCACCCGCGCCCTGATGGCACGGAGCAGTACGGGGCGCGGGATGTCGTGATCCTCAGCCAGCCGGATGTACCACGGTTCCATTGGGGCCACACTACGCGCGCTCGCCGTGCGAGGCTTGCCGTATGGGATACGGCGACATGATGCTGCTCACGGCGATCGTCATCGCCGCGGTGATGCTGGTGACGTGGGTGGTGAGCCTCATCGTGCGCGATGCCAGCGTGGTCGATCCGGTGTGGCCACTCGGGTTCATCGCCGTGGCGCTCACGGCACTGGTGGCCGGCCCGGGCGACGAGGGCAGGCGCGTGCTCATCGCCGTGCTGGTGGGCATCTGGGGGCTCAGGCTCTCGGCCTACCTGGCCAGGCGCAACTTCGGCAAGGGCGAGGACTTCCGCTACGCGGCCATGCGGCAGAAGCACGGCGCGCGGTTCTGGATCATCAGCCTGTTCACCGTGTTCGTGTTGCAGGGCGTGCTGATGTGGGTGGTCTCACTGCCGGTGCAGCTGGCGGCCGTGCCCGACCGGGCACTCGGCTGGCTGGCCATCGTGGGCGCGGTGGTGTGGGCCATCGGCCTGGGCTTCGAGGCCGTGGGCGACTGGCAGCTGGCCCGGTTCAAGGCGAACCCCGCCAGCCGGGGACAGGTGCTCGACACCGGGCTGTGGCGCTACACGCGCCACCCCAACTACTTCGGCGACTTCCTGGTGTGGTGGGGCATCTTCCTCATCGCGGCCGAGAGCGGCGCCGGCGCGTGGGGCTTCGCCGGGCCCCTGCTCATGACCCTGCTGCTGGTGAAGGTGTCAGGTGCGGGCCTGCTGGAGAAGGACATCGCCACGCGGCGACCGGGATACGCCGACTACGTGCGGCGCACCAGCGGGTTCCTCCCCCGCCCCCCGACGCGCGACTAGGCGTCGCCGCCGTACGACACGCCGTGCGGCAGCAGCACCACCGGGCACGGGGCGTGGTGCACCAGATGACCGCTGAACGAGCCCATGAACTTGAGGGCGCGGTCGATGCCACGGGTGTGCGCGACGGCCACGATGGCGTCCACGCCGTTGTCCTCCGCCCAGCGCACCACGGCGTCGGGCGCCGAGTCGGCGTCGTGCGAGTCGAGCACCACGGGCACGGCGCCCGGGATGTCCTCGCACACGCTCTCCAGCAGCGCCTCGGCGATCTCGCGGTGCGACGCGGTGTTGTCCACCAGCGGTGAGCCGCCGAAGGCGCCGCCGATGGCGGCCACCACCGACTCGCTGAACGGCGGGCCGCCCAGCACGT
>CANGAY010000094.1 GCA_947451735.1 Actinomycetota bacterium | reverse complement strand
CGGGGAACTGCGCGGTGATCTGCTGCCACGCGTCGTTCACCGTGAAGATGTCGGCGCACTCGGCCAGGTGGCACCCGGCGCCCAGGTCGGGAAGCACCACGCGCTGGTGTGGCTGGGCCAGGATGTCGGCGGCCTCGGCCATGAAGTACACGCCGAGGAACAGCACCAGGTCGGCCTGCGTGGCCTCGGCGCCGCGACGGGCGAGCAGGAACGAGTCGCCGGTGATGTCGGCGAACCGGATGACCTCGTGCTTCTGGTAGTGGTGGCCGAGGATCACCAGCCGGTCGCCCAGTGCCTCACGCGCCGCCGTGGCGCGGGCGATGAGCTCGGCCTCGGGGACGGTGGACTCGGGCTCGGGGATCGCGCACGTGGGTGCGGTGGTGGTCACGCTGCCTCCGTGAAGTTGTTCGTGGGCGCGGGCATGTCGGCCGGCGCCAGGTGATGGGGCGCGTCGCCCGCCCAGGCGGTTCTGCGGGCCTGGGCCGGGTCGGCATCGGGGAAGTCGGTGCGAAAGTGGGCGCCACGGCTCTCCTCGCGCGTGGCGGCTGCCCGCACGGCGAGGCGGGCGATGTCGAGCAGATTGGCGGTCTCGGCGTCGGCGGGGCGGGGGAGGGCCTCGAGCTCGCCCGCCGCGATGGCGAGGCCCTCGGCGTCGCGCTCCAGCCCGCAGCCGGTCCACATGATGCGTCCCACCGCGGCGCGCACGGTGTCTGCGTCTGCCGTGCCCAGCATGAGCGGGCGCGGGTCCACCCGCGGGCCCGGTGCCGGCTCGCCACCGCCCGCCGCGATGTCGGCGGCCGCGCGCTCGCCCAGCGCGGCGGCCTCCAGCAGACCGTTGCTCGCCAGACGATTGGCGCCGTGCAGGCCGGTCGATGCGCACTCGCCCACGGCCCAGAGCCCCGGGATGGTGGTGCGGCCCGACAGGTCGGTGAGCACGCCGCCCATGGCGTAGTGCGCGGCCGGCGTGACGGGGATGGGGTGGGTGGCCAGGTCGATTCCGTGCGTGGCGCAGACGGCCGTGATGTCGGGGAACCTCGCACGCACGCGCTCGGGGTCGAGGTGCGCCAGGCTCATCACCACGTCGCGCCCCGTCTCGCGCGCGCTGCGGAACACCGCGCGGGCCACCACGTCGCGTGGCCCCAGGTCGCCCATGGGGTGCACGCCCTGCATCACCGGCTGCCCGTCGGCATCGAACAGCATGCCGCCCGCACCGCGCACGGCCTCGCTCACCAGGGCCAGCGGGCTCGCGCCGATTGCGAGCGCGGTGGGGTGGAACTGCACCATCTCCATGTCGGCAAGCGCGGCGCCGGCGCGGTGGGCCAGTGCGGGCCCATCGGCTGTGGCGCCAAGCGGGTTGGTGGTGCGTGCGAACACGTGCCCCGAGCCACCCGTGGCCAGCACCACGCGATGGGCGGCGATCACCGTGCCGTCGGCCAGGCGCACGCCCGTCACCCCGGCGTGGTCAACCAGCACCTCGGTCACCATCGTGCGCTCGCGCACGGTGACGCCCGGGTGGGTGCGCACCTGCGCCGCCAGTGCGTCGGCCACGTGGCGTCCCGTGGCGTCGCCGCCCGCGTGCACCACGCGGGGGCGTGAGTGGGCACCCTCGCGCGCAAGCGCCAGCGTGTCGTCGTCGGCACGGTCGAACCGCACGCCGAAGCCCGCCAGATCGCTCACCCGGCGCGGGGCATCGGCGCACACAACGCTCGCCACCACCGGGTCGCACATACCGGCGCCGGCGTCGAGGGTGTCCACCACGTGCGCCGTCACGGTGTCTTCGGGACCCACCGCCGCGGCGATGCCACCCTGTGCCCACGCGGTGCTTCCCTCGCCCAGCCCGCGCTTGGTGATGAGCAGCACGTCGTGGTGCTCCGCCACCCGCAGGGCGGTGAACATGCCGGCGAGACCCGACCCGACCACGACTATTTTGCGTCGAACTGACGTCATATCGCCGTGGATTTTACGTCATCCCGACGACAGCACAAGCGGGGACGGTACGACGAGGGCCCCGCGCCCCCGGTGATGGGGGACGCAGGGCCCTCGGTGAACGCTCGTCGTGGCGCGGGGCCTAGACCAGGGCGCTGTCCTCAACGCGCTGGCTGCGGCGGATGGACGCCTGCACACGCTCCCAGGCGCGCTCCTCGGCGGCCAGGTAGTCGGTGGTGGTTGCGTACACGTGCGCGTTCCTCGATACGGCCAGGTAGTCCGAGATGGCGCGGTCGCGCATGCGCTCCAGCGAACCGGGCTGCGTCGGGGTCTCAGCGGTCATTGCGGACATCTCGTCTCCTGTCTCGGTCCGGAAAAGGACTGTTGGAGTAACGCAGAAGCTGGACAAGGTTGCAAGGGGAACTGTCAAGGTTCCGATCGTTCTTGGCCAATCCTTCACCCTGTGGCTACCGGACTTCGTGACCCGCCGCCGTGGCCCTGCCCGACAGCAGTTCGGCCGCGATGTCGTCGCGGTCCCACAGCACCACGTCGGCGCTTTCGGCCAGCGTCACCGCCTGTGCCGTGAACGTGGTGTTGGTCACCACCATGGCACCGTCGGCGTCGTAGTGGGGTCGTGCCGCGGCGGCCTGCTGCACCGCGGCTACGCCCACGGGGCGCGCCTGCCGCTTGGCCTGCACCACCCACTCCTCGCCACCCATGCTGATGATGAGGTCGGCCCCGTAGTCGCCCGATGCCGCCGTGTGCCGCACCCGGTACCCGGCGCGCCGGAACAGCACGGCGAGCCAGTCCTCGAACTCCTCGCCGGTCATGTCGTCCACGCCCTCCATGTCGCGGTACCGCGCCAGGCGGGTGCGCCCGCGGCGCATCCACGACATGAGGGCGATGACGACGGTGATGCCGATGCCGAGCGCGATCGCCGCGGCCCAGGGCATGGCCAGCGAGAACGCCAGCACCAGCACGGTGCCGGCGATGAGCCAGGTGGCGATCTCCACGCCGATCCACCGACCCAGCGCGCGCATCGCTACGGCGTGACCATCGTGGCGTCGATGGTGATGTCCACGTTTCCGCGGAAGGCCGCCGACACGGGGCATCCGGTGCGGGCCTCGTCGGCCAGCGCCTGGAAGGTCTCCTCGTCGATCTCGCCGACCACCGCACGCACGGTGATGTGCGACCGGCTCACCTTGAACCCGCCGTGCTCGGCGGGGTCGAGCGAGATGGCCACGTTCACGTCGAGCCGCTCGGGGTGACGTGCCTCGCGCCCGAGCACGGCGGTGAAGGCCATGGCGAAGCAGGCGGCCTGTGCCGCTGCCAGCAGCTCCTCGGGGCTCGTCTGGCCATCCGGGTCCTCCACGCGCGCCGGCCACGAGATGCCGAGTGGCCCACAGGCACCCGATTGCAGCGTCACCTCGCCGCGGCCCGTGGTGAGCGCGCCGTGCCAGTGCGCATCCGCCCGTCGAATCGCCGTCGCCATCATGAGCCTCCCGATCGTCGCGCCGTTCACTTCGAGGGTAGCGTGAGCGCATGCAGGTGCATCAATACGCCGACGGCCTCTGGCGCTGGAGTGTGGGCTCGTACACGTCGGCCTACCTCGAGCACGGCGACGTGATGATCATCGTTGACCCGGTGCTGCCGCCGGAGGAGGACGACCTCGACCGCTTCCGCCGGGCCATCACGCGCGATCTCGATCGGCTGGGCGGCCCCGTGCACGTGCTGATGACGCGCAACGGCCATCCGCGCGACTGCGATGCGCTGGTGGCGATGACGGGCGGGGCCACGTGGCACCCCGGTATGGGTCAGCCCCCCGCCGGGCTCATCTCGCTGCCGGTGGCGGAGAGCGCAGTGGCGCTCTGGTCGCCGGTGCACCGGGCGCTGGTCGTCCCCGACGCATCGATGGCCGAGGGCGGCATGGGCATGCGCCCCACGGCGGTCATCGTGACGGGCGCCGGCGCACATGGCAGTACCTCGGAGGCGCGCCGGTAGCATCATCGGGGCATGCCCCCGGATCCCATCGCACGTCTCGATGCCATCACGCGATGGCCCTATGAGCGCAAGCTGCTCGTCATCGTGGGCGCCGCGTGGTTCTTCGCGTACTTCGACATCGTCAACATCGGATACGCCCTGCCGGCCATCACCGAGCAGTTCGGCACACGCACGTCCGTCATCTCCGTCGTGGTCACGCTTTCGCTGCTGGGGTGCATCGTCGGGGCGCTCGTTGATGGCGTGCTCGCCGATCGCCACGGACGCCGGATCGCCCTCGTGCTGTCGGTCGCCACCTACTCGATCGGCACCATCATGGCGGCGTGTGCCCCCGACATCGTCGTGCTCGCGGTCGGGCGCTTCATCACCGGCGTCGGCATCGGCGCCGAGATCGCCGTGGCAAGCGCGTACATCGCGGAACTCGCCCCGGCCGGCATGCGCGGGCGGGCCACGAGCATGACCGCGCTCTGTGGCTACGCCGCTTTCGCGATCATCCCGTTCATCGCGCTGTTCCTGCTGTCGAGCTTCGAGGCGGGGTGGCGCATTCTGCTCCTCATCGGTGCGCTCGGTGCGCTGGTGGTGCTGCCGTTTCGCACCAGGCTCCCGGCGTCGCCGCGATGGATGATCGCGCAGGGGCGGCCCGACGAGGCCGAGGCAGCAGTGGCGGCGTGCGAGGCGCGGGTGGGGCCCGCGGGGATCTCCTCGGCGCCACCGGCGCCCGTGGCCTCAGGCGAGTCGGG
>CANGAY010000093.1 GCA_947451735.1 Actinomycetota bacterium | reverse complement strand
AGCGTCCGGGCATGCGTGCCCCCGAGGTCACCCGGCGGTCGTTTCTCCTGGGCGGTGCCGCCGCCGCTGCCGCCGTCGCCCTGCCCGCGTGGACCTCGGCCGCCGCCAGCCGGGCGTCGGGGTATGCCCGTCTGATGCGCGAACTTCGCGCCGTCACCCGCGGCCCGGTGGTGACACGCCAGAACGCGGGCCTCATGGTGGCGGCGCAGGTGTGGAACCAGCGGTTCGATGGCCGCCGGCCCTACGGCGTGCTCTACGCCGCGGACGATCGCGACGTGCAGCAGGCGGTGCGGTGGGCGGCGCGCAACGACATCCCCATCACCGCCCGGGCGGGTGGCCACTCATATCAGGGCTACTCCACCATCAACGACGGCCTCATCGTCGACCTCACGAACATGGCCACCGTGGTGCCGCGCTCAGGGCCGGTGCCATACGCCCGCATCGGTGGCGGCACCGCCCTGGGCGTGGCGTATCAGGCGCTGGCGCCCCATGGGCTCACCATTCCCGGCGGCACCTGCCCCACCGTGTCGGTGGGCGGCCTTGCGCAGGGCGGTGGCCTCGGGTGGGTGGCGCGCAGGTGGGGGCCGCTCTCCGACAACGTGCAGGGGTTCCGCATCGTCACCGCCGACGGGCGCATCCGCACCGTGAGCGCCCGCAGCGAGAAGGATCTCTACTGGGCATGCCGCGGGGGCGGTGGCGGCAACTTCGGAATCATCACCTCGTACGACATCCGCACGCACCCCACCGATGCGGCCACGCACTTCGTCCTGTACTTCCCGTGGACCGAGGCGCCCGACGTGGTGCTGGCCTGGCAGAACTGGGCGCACCAGACCGGCCCCGAGATGTTCACCCTGTGCAGCCTTGTCACCAACGCCAACGGCGCCACGCCCATCTGCCAGGTGTCGGGGCAGGTGTTCGGCGATCAGGCCGCGCTCGATGCCGAACTGGCGCCCTTCCTCGCGCAGGTCACACCGAGTGCCAGCACCATCACGCCCGCGTCGTACGCCTCGCTCGTGCAGTACTGGGCCGACTGCACGCACCCGGCGAAGGAACAGTGCGCGCGCCGCACCATGAACCCCAATGGGCTCATCACCCGGCCGTTCATGTGGGGCAAGTCGGAGTACGTGCGCGAGTCCCAGCCGCTCGACCGCGCCGGCGCCGAGGTGATGCGCGACTTCATCGCCCTGCGCCAGACGCAGAATGGGGGCACGGGCGAGATCATCATGGATTCGTACGGCGGGGTGATCAACGAGGTGTCGCCCACCGCGACCGCCTTCGCCCACCGCGACATGCGGTGCTCCATGCAGTACCTCACGTATTGGACCGGGCCTGGACAGCAGGAGGAGTCGGTGCAGTGGCTTCGCCAGTTCGAGGCCGGGCTGAAGCCCCACGTGTGCGGCCAGAAGTACGTCAACTACATCGACTCCGACCAGCGCAACACGCCGGGCGTGTACTACGGGCAGAACCTCGACCGGCTCATCGACACCCGCCGCAGGTTCGACCCCGACGACGTCTTCAGGTTCCGCCAGGCGATCCCGCTCACCCGCCCGAAGGGCTGATCACCAGCCCCAGGTGCCCTCGTCGCCCTTGAAGGGACCGACGACGTCGGGCGTGATCCACCCGCCGTAGAAGCCGCCGGGCTGTGCCTGCACCGGCTGGCCGTCAACCGTGCACTCGAGGGCACCGGGGTAGAAGGCGATGTGCCCGGCGATTGGGGCGAAGGCCGGCACGGGGTTGCGGTAGCGCCAGGCCACCTTGGGCAGCACGATTTGGTCAACGGCCACGTCGAGGTAGTCGGCCTGGCCCTTCCACTCGCACAGGCTGCGACCCTCGGCCTGGCGCAGGTGGTCCATGGCGATGTCCTCGGGCGGCAGGTACCACGACGGCGGGTGGCTGGTCTCCATCACGCGCCACGCGCGGCGGGTGTCGGCCAGCGTGACGTCGCCCAGTTGGATGACCACGTGGCGGTCGCTCTGCTCAAGGCGCGGCGGGCGCGGGTAGCTCCACACCGACTCCTGGCCGGGGCCCACCGGGTCGGGCTCGGGGCGGCGCAGCCTCATCCGTCCCACCCCGCGAGCAGTGCGTTGGTGATGCCCTTCACGCGATCAACGTCGCCGGCATCCGCGGCGTCCCGAAGTGCCACGAGCATCTCGGGCGGGGCCGCCAGCAGTGCCTCCGACCCCGCCGACATCCAGCGCACCAGCGCGTGGTGGGCCACCTGGTCGGCGGGCAGGCCCAGGCGGTCGGCCAGCACCTGGATACCCGGCATGGGGTCGTCCAACTGCGACGCGGCCACCTCGGCGCGAAAGCGCCCGCCGGGGTCAAAGGTCTCGGGATCGCTCACGGGCACATCGTAGGGCCACGCGGCTGCGCTACCGTCGGGAACATGAGCGATCAGTTCGAACCCGTCATCCCGTCGAGCGGCTGGGCCGTGGCCCATCTGATGCTGCGGGCAATCCCCGGCATCGGAAGCGGCACCGATGTCGCCCGCGCGCTTCGCGTGTTCGACGAGGCCGCGCCCGAGAATCAGGTGCGCGCCTTCTCGGTGGTGGGCGGCCGCGCCGACCTGGGCTTCATGCTGGTGGCGCCCAACCTGCACGACCTCGACATCGCCGTGAAGGGCGTGATGTCGGGGCCGGTGGAGGCCGAGTACACGTACCTCTCAATCACCGAGGAGAGCGAGTACCGCGCCACCGAGGACGACGAGCGCGCACGCCTTGTGGAGTTGGGCGAGAGCGACGTGGAGGGCAAGCTGGCCGAGTGGAACGAGCGCATCGCGCACTACCGCCAGATGCGCGTGACACCCGACGTGCCCGTGCGCAAGCTCATCTGCTTCTACCCCATGAGCAAGCGCCGCGACGGCGACGATAACTGGTACGCGCTGTCGTTCGAGGAGCGCAAGGCGCTGATGATGGGCCACGGCACCCTGGGGCGGAAGTACGCCGGGCGCGTGACGCAGCTCATCACCGGGTCAACGGGGCTGGACGACTGGGAGTGGGGCGTCACCCTGTTCAGCGACGACCTGGCCGCGCTCAAGGAGATCGTCTACGAGATGCGCTTCGACGAGGTGTCGGCGCGCTTCGGTGAGTTCGGCGAGTTCTTCATCGGCCTCATGATGGAGCCCGCACAGGCGCTTCAGCGCGCCGGCATTCCCGCCTAGGTCACGCGTCGCAGGATGTCGTCGGCGTCGGTGATCCACTTGCCGCCGTACATGGCGCAGTGCACCAGCACCGGCACCAGCTGGTTGAACCGCAGGCGCTCCCGCCAGCCGGCTTCGGGCGGGAACTCCTCGGCGTAGGCGTCGAAAACGCGGTCAGGGAAGCCCCCGAACACCTGCATCATCGCCAGGTCCATCTCGCGGTGCCCGCCGTAGGCGTCGGGGTCGAGCAGCACCGGCACGCCATCGGAATCAACCATGCGGTTGCCGGCCCACAGGTCGCCGTGCACGCGGGCGGGTGGCTCCGGCGGGCCCACCAGGTCGGGCAGATTTGCGAGGGCGTCGTCCAGCCGGTGCCAGGTCTCAGCCGGCAGGTTGCTCGCGTGGGCCAGCGGGATGATGCGGCACTCGGCCAGGAACGCCGGCCAGGTGTCACGTGCGTCGTTGGGCACGGGCACCGGGCCTGCGAAGCCGTCCCATGGGGCACCGAATGCGTCGGCACCCGCGCGGTGCATGCGGGCGATGGCACGGCCCAGCTGCTCCTGGGTTTCGGGCGTGAACTCCCCTGCGTCAATCCATTCGAGTGCGAGCCAGTCGTCGCCCACGCCAACGACGTCCGGCACGCGCACCCCGGCGCCGGCGATCCAGGTGAGTGCCCGGGCCTCTGATCGGAACAGGCCGGCGGGGGCGTTTCGCGTGTGCTTCACGAAAACCGACTGCCCGTTGACCATGTGCACGCGCACGGCGTCGCTCACGTATCCACCCGCGATGCGCGTGGTGGTGTGCACCTCCGACCCCGCGAGGTGCGCGATGGCGGTGGGGTCGGGCTGGCCCATTGCTACCGGGGCATGGTGGCGATGTGCCCGATGAGCGCCAACACCGATCGGTCAACCATCTCGAACACGTCGGCGAAGCCCTCCTGCCCGCCGAAGTAGGGGTCGGGTACGTCCAGGTTGTCGTCGGCCTCAGGGTCGAACTCGCGCAGCAGGTGCACCTTGGCGCGGGCGTCGTCGTCGGGCGCCAGCGCCCGCAATGCCGCTGCGTTGTCGGAGTCCATGGCCATCACCAGATCGAATCGGGCGAAGTCGTCGGCCTCGAACTGCCGGGCGGTGCCGCCCATGGCCACGCCACGTCGGCTGGCCTCTTCGCGGGCGCGTTCGTCGGGCGGGTGCCCCACGTGCCACGAGCCGGTGCCGGCACTCTCCACCTCAACCTCGACGCCCGCGTCGGCGAACTGCAGGCGGTGCGCCATAACGGCCTCGGCCGTGGGACTGCGGCAGATATTGCCGAGGCACACGAAGCACACACGCGTTGCAGTCATGGGATGAAATCCTCCGAACGGGCGGTAAACGGGTCATCGCGGCGACCCGTCGGCGATACTAGGCAGGCAACCGACCCGGAGAGTGGACATGCGGGGCCTTACCTTCCATGGCGATCAGGACGTTCGTGTTGAGGACGTGCCGGACGCGCACATCGAGAAGCCCACCGATGCAGTGGTGAAGATGACCATGGCCGCAATCT
>CANGAY010000092.1 GCA_947451735.1 Actinomycetota bacterium | reverse complement strand
TTGCCGCCTTGAGAGGCGAGCCCTCGCCCGCTCCGGGCACGCGATCGGTCACGCGGGACCGAGCCCGCCACGCCAGGTTGCGCACGCGGCACCGGCCGCCGCACCAACCGCGATGGCATCGTCGATGTCGAGGCCGCGTGCAAGCCCCACGGTGATGCCCGCGGCGAAGGAGTCGCCGCAGCCGTAGGTGTCGATCACCGGCGCAGGGGCCGCGGCCGCCGGGTAGGCGTGTCGATTCCCCGCGCGATCGACGAGGGTGCCGCCGCGGGCGCCATCGGTGAGCACGGTCCAGGTGGGGGCAAGCCCGGGCGGCAGGCCACTCGGATCCTCATCGGGGTCGTTGGCGCTCGCCACCACCACATCGGCGCGCACGCCGGCAGCGACCAGGTCGTCAATGCGCCTGCCCGTCACCACCAGATTCGCCACCGCGGCCCGGGCGCGCGCCAGCAGGTGCGGATCCTCGCCCGCGTAGTAGGCCGCCATGGCATTGGCGAGCGCATCGTCGTGCACGCCGTCCGCCTCCCGGGCCTGAAGGCGCGAACCCACAACCATGATTGTGCGCTCCCCGTCCGCCTGCGTGATGGTGAGCACGGGGGTCTGTGGGCAGTCGCGGCGGGCAGCGGCCACCTGCACACCCCGGCGGGTGAGTTCATCTGCAGAAGCAGCGGCCGCCTCGTCGTTCCCGAGGGCCGTGAGCAAGTGCACGTCCGCGCCCAACCGGGCAGCGGCGACTGCCGCCACTCCCCCACCCCCCGCCGGTTCGGCAAACGCACCCGACAGGTCGGCGATGTGGCCCGGCGCCGGCGGAGTGCCGAGCGCGTGGGTGACCCACTCCACGTGGCCGATGATGACGACCCGGGGAGCGCTCACGGCATCAGCGGGGCGTCAACTCGGGCGGCGCGCCGAATGCCTGCAGCACCTCGGGAATTGCGACGCTGCCATCTGGCCGCTGGTGGTTCTCGAGCAGTGCAATGAGAGTGCGCCCCACCGCAACGGCGGTGCCGTTGAGGGTGTGCACCGGCAGGGTCTCCTTACCGCGCTTGGTGCGGCAGCGCAGGCGGCGCGCCTGATAGTCGGTGCAGTTGGAGCACGAGGTGACCTCGCGGTACCGGCCCTGGCCGGGCATCCACGCCTCGCAGTCGAACTTGCGCGCCGCAGAGGCACCGAGGTCGCCCACCGCCACGTCCACCACGCGGTACGGGATCTGCAGGTCCTGCAGGATCCGCTCCTCGATGCCGAGGATTCGCAGGTGCTCATCGGCCGACTGCTCGGGCGTGACGAACGAGAACATCTCGACCTTGTCGAACTGGTGCACGCGGAAGATGCCGCGGGTGTCGCGGCCTGCCGCTCCTGCCTCGCGCCGGAAGCAGGTGGAGATGCCGGCGTACCTCAGCGGCAGGTCGTCCTCGCTGAGGATCTCGTCCTGGTGCAGGGCCGCGAGCGGCACCTCCGATGTGCCCACCAGGAACAGGTCGTCCGCTGCCGTCTCGTAGATGGCCGATCGATCGGTCGGGAAGAATCCCGTGCCGAGCAGGGCGTCCTCGCGCACCAGCACCGGCGGGATGACCGGGGTGAAGCCCTGCCCCTCCAGCAGGTCCACCGCGTAGCTGACCAGCGACATCTGCAGTCGCACGAGCGGGCCCAGCAGGTACGCGAACCGCGACCCGCTGGTGCGGGCGGCGCGCTCCAGATCGAGGCCGCCGAGCCCTTCCGCGATGGTGACGTGATCGAGTGGCTCGCCCTCGAAGGTGGGAATGGTGCCGACCGCCCGCAGTTCCACGGCGTCGTCCTCACCGCCGTCTGGCGCGTCGTCCTGCGCGAGGTTCGGCAGGCCCAGCAGCACGCCGTCGCGGTCGGCCTCGGCCGCGCGCAACAACTCCTCGTTCGCACTGGTCTGCTCGCGCAGGCCCCGTGCCTCGTCCTCCATGGCGGAGGGCACGTCCTCGCCCGACTTCTTGGCCTGGCCGATGGCCTTTGCGATGCGGGTGGACTCGGCGCGCATCTCCTCCACCTCGGCACGCAGCGCCCGGCATGTGGCATCGAGTTCGAGCACGCGGTCGAGTTCGGCCACGCCGCCCCGGCGCGCAAGCGCCGCGCGCACGGTGTCGGTGTCTTTTCTGATGAGACGCAGGTCGAGCACGCGTCATGCCTCCGGGGAGAAGTTCTCGATTGCCTGGATGGCCGCGTCCACATCATCCCCGATGGGGAACGTGCCACGCAGCCCTGTGACCTCGAACACCCGCAGCACGGGCCGCGACGTGGAGGCGATGGCCACCACGGCGCCGGCGTCGGCCGCCTTCGCGTGCAGGGCCACGATGGCGCCGAGGCCTGATGAATCGAGGAGCGTCACGCCGTCCATGTCGACGATCACCGAACGTTCCCCGGGAAGCGACCCCGTTTCCCGTCTGAAGACGGGAACCGTGTAGATGTCCAACTCCCCCCGGAGTGTGAGGATGACGAGGTCGTCCCGGTCCCCCGTGGCGACCTCGAGCGCCATGTGACCCGCGCTACTTCTGGATGCTCTCGACGTACGCCGCGGCGTTGTCGAGGTAGGTACCGCTGAGCAGACCGCCAGGCATACCGCCGCCACCGTTCATGATCTGGTGCTTGATGGTGGCGAGTGACAGGCCCATGCCCTGCAGCTTGGGGCCCACGCCGCCGGCCTGCGTTCCCGCACCCATGTGGCAACCCTGGCAGGTGGCCTCGAAGATCGTCTTGCCCGCCGCGACATCACCGCCGCCGGCGGCAGCGCCGCCGCCTGCAGAGGTGCCACCCGACGACGAGGCGCCGCCGGTCGGCTCGGATGCCGATGCGGTGGGAGCGGGCACCGTCTTGCCGTTGGAGTCGGTCTGAGGTGCGTTGTTGGCGATCGTGGTGGCGTCACCGGGCGTTGACGACGCACTCGAATCGGAGCCCCCGCAACCCACGCCGAGCCCGATGAGGGCGGCGGATGAGACTACGGCGACAGCAACGGTGATCCCTCGACGCATTGATCGCTCCTCGGCGATTCGTGTGCATTGCCTACGCGGCAACCCTACCATCGCACCGTACGCCGAACGGAGGGCATGTCCTGCTCTCGGCGGGTAATTCGGGAGGTTTGGCACGTGATTCAGGGACTTGGCAGGGACACTCCCCACCTGGGGCCCGATGCCTTCGTGCACGCGGCGGCCGTGGTGATCGGCCGGGTGCGTCTGGGTGCCCGCGCATCGGTGTGGCCCACCGCGGTCATCCGCGGCGATATCGAGGACGTGACGGTGGGTGACGACACCAACGTGCAGGACGGTGCGGTGCTGCACGCCGACCCGGGCATGGCCTGCGTGGTGGGCAATCGCGTGACCATCGGCCATCAGGCCACCGTGCACGGGTGCACGGTTGAGGACGAATGCCTCATCGGCATCGGCGCGACCGTGCTGAACGGCGCGCGCATCGGCGCGCAGAGCATCGTGGGCGCCCACGCGCTGGTGCCGGAGGGCATGCAGGTGCCGCCCGGCGTGCTCGTGGTGGGCGTTCCCGCGAAGGTGAAGCGTGAACTGACCCCCGAGGAGCGTGCCGGGCTGGCCGCGCAGGCCGCCCGTTACGTGGCCAACGCCGCCCGGCACGCCTCGGAGGCGCACACGATCTAGGTGAGGGTGTACTCCGGCCCGCTGCCGCCCTCGGGCGGGGTGAGCTGGCCACCCTTGGCGGTGATGGCCCCGCACTGCACGCAGTTGGGGTTGTTCACCCGCACGTCCACGAAGCCGTCCTTCTCGCTGTCGGGAACGACCTCGTACACCTTGGCCGGGCACATGTTCTCCCAGGCAACCGCCAGCTCGAGCGGCACGTTGGTGCGCACCCGGATGTGGTTGGGCTGGTCGTCACGGGTCTTGTTGCCCGAGAGGAACACCGACGACAGCTTGTCGAAGATGTACTCGCCGTCCGGCTTCGGGTAGTCGCGGTCGGGACCGATGATCACGGGCTCGTCGCGGTCGGCGTGGATGGACACCTTCTTCGGCAGCTTGCCGCGGGTGACCGTGGCGAGACCGTTGACCAGGCCGCCGTACACGAAGCCCTTCTGGAACGACGGCCGGAAGTTGCGCACCTTCCAGAGGTCCTTCCAGACCTCCGACTCCTTGATTGCCTCGTCGTAGTTCCACAGGCCGGTGGTCTCCTCGACCGTGCCGTCCTTGATGGCGGCGGCGATGCTCTCGGCGGCGATGATGCCGCTCTTCATCGCGTAGCTCACGCCCTTGAGCGCGGCCAGGTTGACGAAGCCGGCCGAGTCGCCGCACAGCACGGCGCCGGGCACATGGAAGCGGCTGGGCAGGCCGTAGATGCCGCCCGACGGGATGGTCTTCGCACCCCAGGCCACGCGCCGGCCGCCCTCGAGCACCTCACGGAACAGCGGGTGGGTCTTGGCCTGCTGCAGCAGGTCGTGCGCCGAGATGTTGGCGTCGGCTGCGTCGAGGCCCACCACCATGCCGATGGAGACCATGTTGCCGCCCATCGGGTACAGCCAGGCGCCGCCGTACTCGCGCCACTTGCTGCCGAGCTTCAGGGGCCAGCCGATGGTGTGGATGACGCGGTCGAGCGGCTTCTCGACCTCCCACACCTCCTTCACACCCAGCTCGTAGATCTGGGTGCTGTCCTGGTCGAGCTGGAAGTGGTCGCGCAGCACGCCGGCCAGGTGGCCCTGCGTGCCCTCGCAGATGAC
>CANGAY010000091.1 GCA_947451735.1 Actinomycetota bacterium | reverse complement strand
TGCGCGGCAGGCTCACGGTGACGCGGCTGGCCAGCGGCCTGCCCGTGGGCGCCGACCTGGAGCACGCCGACGAACTCACGCTGGGCCGCGCCTTCCTGGGGCGGCGCGAGATCTAGCGCCGGTCAGGCGTCGGGCACCAACTGCCTGATGCCCGACGTGGGCTGACCCATGTCGATCGCGCCGAGGCGCGTGCAGGTGTCGGCCGCCGTGCAGTTCCACAGCGCCGGCTGCATCGCCCCGCCCACGACGAAGCCATCGGTGGTGGCCGCGAGCGCCGAGACGATGCCGCCTTCGCGCTTGGGCCCGAGGCCGTCGAACTCGCGCGGCAGACGCGTGCAGCCACTCAGCGTGCAGCGCGCCACGTACCCGGGACCCTCGATGTAGCCGTCACCGGCGCCGCCGCCCACATAGGCCACGTCGCCCGCGGATGCAGCCGCGAACACGCTCTGGGCGTCACCCAGCCCGTTGAGCGGGGTGCACCCCGACCCGGTCGTGCACGCGTGCACCATCGGGTTCTTGTCGGCATCGCGCGAAGTGACGATCACGCCACCGGCCAGCGGCGCGAGGCCCGTGACCGTGTTCGCGATGTCGCCAGCGGCCGCCGGCACGCGACCGACGACGGTGGCGCAGCCGGCTGAGAGGTTCGACACCGAGCAGGTGCGGATCTCCTCGCCGTGCGTGCCGCCCGTGACGTAGACGGTGTCGCCGGCCACCACAACCGGGCCACTCACCCCGCTCACCGTCGCGCTGCACACCGGGCTCTGCCCACTGCGCACGGCGCACCGCTCCAGCCGGCCGTTGACACCGAGCACGAGGTACCCGTTGGGCAGCGCGGCCATCGCGCGCACGGCGTTGACAGGGCTGATGGGCGTACGACACGAGCCACCCGCGCCGCTGTCTGCCGGGCCGGGGCAGTCGCGCACGGTGCCGTCGCTGCTCCCCACCATCACCCGCGTGCCCACCGGTGCCACGGCGGTCACGGCGTTACCGGCTGCTGCGATGCGCGTGCACGTTGCCGCCCCCGACAGACCGCACGTGAACAGCTGCCCGGCACCGTTGTTCCACGGGTAGAGCGCGGCTGAACTGTCGGTCGCCACGGCGTAGACGGTCGTGGCCGTGGCGCCCGCCGCCGCGCGCGACGTGGTGGTGTCCGATCCGGACGACCCGCACCCCGCGAACGCCGCGAGGGCCCCGATGCCGATGACGGCGGCGACGGCGACGCGGACGCCGCGCGTGCGCCGGGGTCGGCCTTCGTCGGGGACATGAATGCCATGCGACATGATGGGGACCGGCCTTCGGGGTTCGGGGACATGCAGGGACGGTGAAAGGCTAAACGGGTGCCTCGCGCGATGTTAGCTTCACCGCGTGCGCGAGATTCGACCCCCCGAGGCGTATGGAGACGATCGCGACCTGCGGGCGCTGGTGGCCATCGCGGCCATCGGTGCTGCCGTGCTCACGCTGCTGGCATGGATCATCCTGTCGGCGGGGTCGGTGCCGCTGTCGGTGGACACCACCGTGCACGGATGGATGCGCTCGATCGAGTGGGACCCGCTCTCCACCGTGGCCCGTGGCATCACGCGCCTGGGCGACTCACCCGCCATCTGGATCGTCGCGGGGGTGGTCGCACTGGTGCTCGCGTGCTTCCGGCGCTGGTGGGCCGCGAGCATCCTCGCGCTCGGAATGGCGTTCGACATCGGCCTGGTGCGCGCCGGCAAGACCATGGTGCAGCGGGCGCGGCCCGACGACCTCATCTCGAGCGGGTTCGGCACGTCGTTCCCGTCGGGTCACTCGGCCTACGGCATCGTGTGGGTGGTCATGGGCGTCATCGCCACCCGCAGCATCCCGGCGCTTCGCGGCACGCGGTGGCCCATCGCGGTGGGCGTGGTGCTGGCGGTGCTCATCCCCATGAGCCGGGTGTACCTGCGGCCGCACTGGTTCACCGACGTCATCGGCGGCGCGGCCACTGGGTGCGTGGCGTTCGCGCTGGTGGCCATCGCGGTGGTCACCGCGAGCAGGTGAAGTGGGCAGTACTGGGATTGAACCAGTGACCTCCCGCGTGTGAGGCGGGCGCTCTCCCGCTGAGCTAACTGCCCGGGAGCGGGCAGGTTAGCAGCGGAGAAGTGTCGCCGGGGGCGTGAGTAGTTTGCACTCAGCGACGAGGGAGGCTCACGCCATGGCCGACAAGGGTTCCAACCCCGCCACCAGGTTCTGGAACGACTTCAAGTCGTTCGCATTCTCCGACAACCTCATCAAGGTTGCCGTGGCGTTCATGCTGGGCGCCGCAGGTGCCGCGCTCATCAAGTCGCTGGTCGATTCGTTCATCACGCCGCTCATCGCGGCCATCTTCGGCCAGCCCGACTTCTCGAACCTCACGTTCACCATCAACGGATCGGTGTTCACGTACGGCACGTTCATCAACGCGCTCATCTCGTTCGTGCTTATCGCGCTGGTGCTGTTCATCGTGGTGAAGGTCATCATCCGCGTGATGGGCGAGAAGGCCGAGAAGCGATCGTGCGATCACTGCCTGGAGGACGTCTCAATCGCGGCCACGCGTTGCCCGCACTGCACCAGCGAGCTGACACCCGAGGTCGCCTGAGCGGACCAACCCTGCATCCGGAAGAGCCCGCGCACACCGGGGGCTCTTCCGGATGGGGATCAGCGGAGAGAGAGGGATTTGAACCCTCGAACCGGGGAATACCCGATTACGCGCTTTCCAGGCGCGCTCCTTCGACCGCTCGGACACCTCTCCGGGAGTCGGCATCGTATACGAGCGCGACCGCTTGGCCGCGGACCCTCGCCACCGGGCGCCCCGCTGTGTACCCTCCCGCGCGGAGAGGTGGCAGAGCGGTCGAATGCGGCGGTCTCGAAAACCGTTTCGGGCTATACGGTCCGACGGGGGTTCAAATCCCCCCCTCTCCGCTCTCGCGGTTGACGCATGAAACCCCGCGGCACGATCCGCGCGGGGTTTCATGCGTCCCGTGTCATAATCCCTCGCGTTCCGTGGCATAAGGACCACTGATACGGAGAGGGATATGGGACTCAGCATCAACCAGACCGTGCCGGACTTCACGGCGCAGACCACCGAGGGCGAGATTCAGTTCCACGACTGGATCGGCGATTCGTGGGCAGTCCTCTTTTCGCACCCCAAGGACTTCACCCCGATCTGCACCACCGAGCTGGGCTACATGGCCCGCATCAAGCCCGAGTTCGACAAGCGCGGCGTGAAGATCATCGGCCTGTCCGTTGACTCGCTCGACAACCACGACGCGTGGGCCAAGGACATCGAGGAGACCCAGGGCACGGCGCCCAACTACCCCCTGATCTCCGACACCGACTTCGCCATCAGCAAGGCCTACGGCATGCTGGAGGCCGAGGTGGAGGGCGACGCCCTGGTGCGCACGCCCGCCGACAACCAGACGGTGCGCAACGTGTTCGTCATCGGTCCCGACAAGAAGCTGAAGCTCCTTCTCGTATACCCCATGACCACGGGCCGCAACTTCGACGAGGTGCTGCGCGTCATCGACTCGCTGCAGCTCACCGCCAAGCACAAGGTGGCCACCCCGGCCCAGTGGCAGCAGGGCGACGACGTGATCATCGCCGGCTCGGTGGACAACGAGGCGGCCAAGGAGATCTGGCCCGACGGCTGGCAGGAGCCCAAGCCGTACATCCGCATCGTGCCGCAGCCCAAGTAGGTATGGGGTAACCTCGAGGGGAGGAACTCCCTCCCCTCGAGGTATGGCCTTCTCTCCTGACACGCGCCGACTGTCCCCGGCGACAGTCATCGCAACCATCGCCCTGGTGGTGGCGGTTGGTGGCACCACGTATGCCGCCACCCAGTTGCCGAGGAACTCGGTGGGCACCGCGCAGATCAGGAACGGCGCGGTGAACAGCGCCAAGGTGAAGGCCCACTCCCTGCTGGCGTCGGACTTCAAGCCGGGGCAGCTGGCCAAGGTGTTCCCCACCGTCGTCGGACCCACCGGGCCGCAGGGGCCGGCCGGGGCTGACGGGGCGCAGGGGCCGGCCGGCCCCGCGGGGGCCACGGGGCCGGTGGGCGACACCGGGGCGCAGGGGCCGACCGGTGCGCAGGGCCCTGCCGGGCCGAGCTACGGCGTGAGCCTGCAGGGTCCGGCCTCGGCCTCAACGTCGGCGTGCGCGGCGCTGGACCTCGTCAGCACGGTGATTTCGCCCACCACCACGACCCGCATCCTCATCTCCGGCCAGGGGCGCCTCAGCGCCGATGGCGCCACCTCGGCCCGTCTGGTCGCCGATGTCCATGCGGGCGGCGGAGGCGGCGGGGCGCTCATCGGGGCACCCGACAGCGGAGCGCCGTTCCCGTTCACAGGGGCAACCCCCATCCAGCCGGTGCAGTACGCCTTCAGCGGCATCGTCACGCTCGGGCCGAGCGCGGTTGACCTTGTGCCGGGCACCTACAACGTGCGGCTGCGTCTCGAACAGACTGCCGGCAGCGGATCGTGCACGCCCACGGTCATCGCGAGCGGCGCGGGCATGACCGTGCTGTTCGTGGGCACCACCCAGTAGGGCGGCGCCCGGCCCGCTAGTCGAGCGGCGGGTACTCGATGACCTCGCTGAAGTGCACGATGGTCACCTCGTCGTCGAGGTCAATGGGGCGCGAGTAGATGTGGGCGAGGAACTGCTGGATGTCCTCCACCAGGCGGAACTCGGGGTTGTCGCGCTCGATCTCGCGCTGCGTGAGGTC